>JAYTRQ010000438.1:0-4608 GCA_043746125.1 Armatimonadota bacterium
ACCCAGGAGGCGGCGTGGCTTCGCGGCTTCGCCCAAGTCGAGGAGATCGGCTTCGACCTCTCCTGCCTAACACTGCTGCTGCCTGAGGGAGTATAAAGATATGGCACGACTTTCCACCCTGGCACGCTTCGAGGTATCGGGGGAAATTCTCAGCGAGGAGACGGTGGCGCTGCTGACGGCCCGCGACTGCCGCCTGGCGGGCGCGGACCTGGACGTGGGAGATTGCACCGCCGCGTGGGAGCTGCTCAGCGAGCGGTGGCAGGCGATCCGCCAGGAGGTCGCGGAATACGACACCGAGCGTCTGCGCCACCGCTGGATCATTCCCCTGCTGGAGTTGCTCGGCCACGACCCGCAGTTCCTAAAGGCCCACACCGACTATGGAGACGGGCACACGGTCCCGCTGACACACCGCTCTCGCAACGTCCCCTTTTGGCTGCTCGGCTGGACGGACAAGCCCGACGAGAGGCAGGAGACGGGACGGCGCAGGGCGAGCACTCACGAGCAGTTCCAGCAGTACCTGGACCAGGCCGAGGAGGACTGGGGAGTCATCTGCAATGGCAAGACCATCCGTCTGCTGCACGATTACCACAAGACCCTGACCCGCAACTACGTCGAGGCCGATCTGGAGTCGATCTTCGACGCCCTGGACGTGGATGGGTTTCGTGCCGTCTGGCGCGTCTTCCGTGCCCGCCAGTTCCAGCCCGACGGCAAGGGCGTCCTGCCCATCGAGAAGCTGCGCGACCAGAGTCGCCAGGACGGGGCGGAGATCGGCAAGGAGCTGCGCAAACAAGTCCTGGAGGCGATCCGCACCCTGGGCAACGGGTTCCTAGCGGCGGACCGCACGGGTAACCTGCGTGCCACCCTCCAGACCGACCCGAACGCCGTGTCTGAGTTTTACCAGGCCCTTCTGAGGATCGTCTATCGCCTGCTGTTTCTGCTGTACATCGAGAACAAGCCGGGCTGGACACCCGCCGCCAGTCCGATCTGGGCGTCCTCCTACTCCATCACGCGGTTGCGCGAGCAGGCCGAGGAGGGTGGGGTGATGCGCGCCGATGGGGAGGACCATTGGGAGGGGCTGAAGGTCGTCTTCGGGATCATTCGCGACGGATCCGAGGCGTTCGGTATCCACCCCTACGGCGGCGAGCTGTTCAACGATGAGCGCCTGGGGTCTCTCCAACAAGTGCCCCTCAGGAACTCCGACTTGCTGCGGGCGATCTGGCTGCTGACCGTGTTCGAGCGCGGTCATCAGGCGATCCGCGTCAACTTCCGCACCCTGCGGATCGACGCCCTCGGCAGTGTCTACGAGGCCCTACTCGATGTCGCTCCCACGGTCTCCGCCGAAGGCGTGTTCACCTTTGCCGAAGGTACGGATCGCAAGCTGACGGGCAGCTATTACACGCCGCCCGAGCTGGTGGCCGAACTGATCCAATCCGCGCTTATCCCCGTGATCCTGGATCGTCTGAAGAACGCCACGATTCCTGCGGACCAGGAGGCGGCGCTGCTGGGCATCACGGTCGTGGACCCCGCCTGTGGGTCGGGTGCGTTCCTGCTGCAAGCCTTGGATACGCTGGCCGAGAGGCTGTGCCTGGTCCGCACGGGTGGTGAAGAGCCTAGCGACCTGGACATACGACGGGCACGGCGGGACGTAGTGACGCACTGCATCCACGGGGTGGACCTGAACCCGATGGCGGTGGAGCTGTGCAAGTTCACTCTTTGGTTGCATGTCGCACATCCGAAGCTGCCGCTTTCCTACCTGGAGCCGCTCATCAAGTGCGGCAACGCCCTGGTGGGCGTCCCCCTCTTCGGGCAGGTCGAGCGGGCTAAAGCAAAGATTGAGGAAGAGCGGAAATCCCTTCTGGCGCGCGGCGACCGTAAGGCCGCCGCCAAGCTCCAGTACGTCGGCTGGCCTGAAACCCTGCCCGATGAAGCGTTTGATGCTGTGGCAGGTGATGCGAAAGACCTCGCCAAGTCCACCAAAGCCCGCAACAAGCAGCAGCGCGGCGGGCAGCTTACCCTGCAGAGCGAGGCCATCCGCCTGAACCTGACTCAGCTCGCCGCCGAGTACGAAAAGGTCAAGGAAGTCGGCGAAGACAAGATTGAGGCCGTCCTCGCTAAAAACGCCCGCTATCACACTTATCAGCAATCCCGCGAGTACAGTGAGCCAAAGCTGCTGGCCGACCTCTGGTGCGCGGCATTCTACTGGCGGCTGGACGCGGCGGAAGCCGACGTGCCGACCCAGGAGTGGCTGCGCCGCGCTCAGGCGAACCCCGACAGTCTGCCCGAAACCATTCCCGCCGAACTGGATCGCATCACCTCTCGCGTCCGCCCGTTCCACTGGGAGATTGAGTTCCCTGACGTGTTCCAGCACGGCGGCTTCGACTGCGTGCTGGGAAACCCACCCTGGGAACGCATAAAACTTCAGGAGGAGGAGTTTTTCGCCACCCGCGCCCCTGCAATCTCCCTCGCGCCAAACAAGGCGGCGCGGCAACGAATGATCGACGCGCTGGACGACGAGAACCCCGCACTCCTTCGTGACTTCCAGGATGCCAAACACGCCGCCGAGTGCGACAGCAAGTTCATGCGCCAGAGCGGGCGGTTCCCACTCACGGCGGTCGGCGACATCAACACCTATGCACTGTTTTCGGAGACAGGCCGTGTGCTGCTGAACCAGGAGGGACGCGCGGGGATCATAGTCCCCACGGGCATCGCGACCGATGACACGACCAAAGTATTCTTCGGCGATCTGGTTTCCTCCCGCTCCCTGTGCAGCCTCTTCGGGTTTGAGAATGAGGGCGGCCTGTTCCCAGGGGTCCATCACGCCTTCAAGTTTGTCCTCCTCACCATCGGCGACCAAGGCGGGGCCGTATCCGAACTGGCATTTCTGTGCCGCTACGTCCCAGACTGTCATGACCCCAAACGGCGCTTCCACCTGACCTCGGACGAGTTTTCCCTCATCAACCCGAACACACGCACCTGTCCCGTGTTCCGTACCCGCGCCGACGCCGACCTGACTCGTGCGATATATGGTCGAGTGCCCGTGTTGTGGGACGAGGGGCTGAGACAGAACTCCTGGGGAATCTCTTTCATGCGGATGCTGGACATGGCGAACGACAGTGACCTCTTCAAAGACGCGCCTGCCGAGGACCGACTGCCTCTGTACGAGGCGAAGATGCTCCATCAGTTCGACCATCGCTGGTCAACCTATGAAGGGGCTACATCGGCACAATTAGCTGTGGGAACCCTTCCCCAGCCGACCCAGGGGCAAAAGGTAGATCCGTCTTTCACCGTCACCCCCCGCTACTGGGTGGAAAACTGGGACGTGTGGGAGCGTGTTTCCAATGTGCCGATGGGCTTGGTGGCAGCCTGTCGCAGCGGGGCGATTCAAGAAGTTTGTTTTTTGTTGCGCCAATCGCAGATTACCTTCCCTGTAGCTCTCGATGACGCAGAGATGCGTGCTTGGACGCGACATTTAATCATCCGCCGCTGCCCCCGCTGGCTTCTGGGATTTCGAGATATTACCAGCAACGTCGTGACGCGAACCGCCATTTTCAGCCTCCTGCCGCTCGTCGGCGTCGGACATACAACGCCGATAATGTCCATAAAAAAGACGCCTGAATACCTCTGTTGCCTCCTGTCAAATGTCGATTCACTGACGTTCGACTACATCACACGGCAGAAGGTCAGCGGGACACACCTGACCTACGGTTATTTACGCCAACTTCCTGTTCTCTCACCACAGTCATACAGCGAAGCTGACATTGCCTTTATCTTCCCCCGCGCCCTGGAATTGGTATATACCGCTTGGGACATGCAGCCCTTCGCGCAGGACATGGGCTACGACGGTCCACCGTTTACCTGGGACGAAGAGCATCGCGCCCTCATACGCGCGGAACTCGACGTCTACTACGCCCGCCTGTACGGGCTAACCCGCAAGCAAATCCGCTACATCCTGGACCCGCGCGGCCTCTCCGACGCCGAACTCGCGAACATCCTCGACCCCTGGGAGGACCCAACCTGCGCGGGGCCGCATCTGCTGCCCGCCGAGCCGACCGAGGACTTCCCAGGCGAGACGTTCCGCGTCCTAAAGAACAGCGACATGGCCAAGTACGGCGACTACCGCACCCGCCGCTTGGTTCTGGACGCCTGGGCGCGGCTGGAGGCGGAACTTGGTCCCGCCGAGCCGAGGAACTACCATGATCTGCTCGAAACGCAGCTTCCGAAGGCCATCGATGGGCAGAAGGCCACTAATGGGCACAGCGGAGTTTCAGATGGAGAGTTCAAGCTGGTGCCGCCCGACTGGACCCCGCAGGGGAGACTGCCAATTTGACGATGAGAGAAGAGAACGGAATAATGCTATCATGGATAATGTAGCCATGCTGGCGGATTACATCACTTGGGTGCAGGAGACTCGTGCCTGCAACGCCTGCCGCCTATGTGCGACGACGGTGACGCCGTTCCTGGTGAACGAGAATATTAACGTCATTGCCCCAGTGCGGCCTCCAGAGGCGCAGGTCGTGCCGCTCATCGGCTTCCTCGGGCGTGATTACGCGACTCAGCCGTGCCGCCTCCTGATCTTGGGGATGAACCCCGCCGACACCACGGAGACAC
>JAYTRQ010000439.1:0-4604 GCA_043746125.1 Armatimonadota bacterium
TCCCGGCTATTGAACTCGTCAAGAGCCTGGCTTCCACGAAGTTTGACGAGACCGTGGACGTCGCTTTCAACCTGGGCGTAGACCCGCGCCACGGCGACCAGATGGTGCGCGGCGTCACGACCCTGCCGCATGGCACGGGTAAGAGTCGCAAAGTGCTGGTCTTCGCCAAGGCCCAGAAGGCCGCCGATGCCGAAGCCGCCGGAGCCGATCTGGTCGGGGCGGAAGAGTTGATCGAGCAGGTGCAGAAGGGGCAGTTGAACTGGAAGCAGTACGACCTGATCCTGGCGACTCCGGACATGATGGGCCAGGTGGGACGTCTGGGCGCGACCTTCAAGCAGAAGATGCCGAATCCGAAGGCCGGGACCGTCTCGCCGAACATCGGTCAGGCCGTCACCGACATCAAGAAGGCGACCCGCGTCGAGTACCGCGTCGAGAAGGCGGGGATCGTTCACGCGCCGCTGGGCAAGTCGTCGTTCACGAGCGAGCAGCTGCTGGAAAACTTCAACGCCTTACTGGATGCCTTGCAGAAGGCCAAGCCGTCGGCGTCTCGTGGGCGCTACTTCCGCAAGATCTCCCTGTCCACGACGATGGGGCCGAGCGTGCGGGTGGACCCGATCCAGGCCGTCTTAGTGGCGACTGGCAAAGCCTAACAAAAAAACACGATACAGCTTTATACTTTCACGCCGTAGACAGCCGGTCCTGCGTCATTCCGACGTGGGTTAATGGGAATCTGCCCACCAGCCGAGGTTAACAGGAAAACGTGCGACACGCGAGACTTCTCCGTGCCGCCCCGTGCGCCCTGCGACCTGCCTTCTTTGTCTACGGCAGTCGCAGGGCGCATTTGAGTCTGACCCTATGGGGCATCGTAAAGGAGGTGAACATTATGGCACAAGATTACACTGTGGAGCCCGCCGGAGCTAAAGTCGAACTCGTCGGGGACCTGCGCGAGCTGGTCGGGCAGGCCAAGGCCGCTATCCTGACCGACTACCGGGGCTTGTCCGTGGCCGAGATGACTGACCTCCGCAAGAAGCTGCGGGCGGCCGACGCCGAGTACCGGGTCGTCAAGAACACCCTGTTCAAGCTGGCCGCCGGGGACTCCATGCCCATCGCCCAAATGGACGAGTTTCTGAGCGGACCCACCGCCATCGGATTCGCCAAGGGCGATCCCGTGGCCGTCGCCAAGATCCTGCTGGACTATGCGCGGGACCACAAGGCGCTGTCGGTCAAGGCCGGCGTCATGGACGGACGCATCCTGAGCGCCGCTCAGGTCGAGGTCCTATCCAAGACCCCGCCGCGCGAGGTGCTACTCTCGCAGATGCTTGGCTCGCTCCAGTCGCCCATCGTGGGCTTCGTCGGAACGCTTGCCGGGATCATTTCCAACTTCGTCTTCACACTGCAAGCCGTCGCCGATAAGCAGGGTGGGGGAGAAGCTCCGGCTGAAGCCGCTTAGTTTTCGCCCTCTCGCCCCCAACACCGTTCACGGTTTGCGGGGAACCAGAGGGAGTTAACGCACACCCTTCCTGCTCCCCCGCAAACCATGAATGGTGTTGGGAGCCGGGCGGTGAATTTAAAACCAAACACACTTTAGGAGAATAAACACAATGGCCGATACCGCCGCAATGATGGAAACCATCAAAAGCATGACCGTACTGGAACTTAGCGACTTCGTCAAGCAACTCCAGGAAGAATTTGGCGTCTCCGCCGCCGCGCCCGCCGCCGCACCCGCCGCCGCCGCCGTCGCTGCCGAGCCGGAGGCCCCGACCTCGTTCAACGTCGTCCTGACCGGGGCCGGCGACAAGAAGATCAGCGTCATCAAGGTCGTCCGCGAGATCACCGCGCTGGGCCTGAAGGAAGCCAAGGACTTGGTGGACGGTGCGCCGAAGGCCGTCAAGGAAGGCCTGAGCCGCGAAGACGCCGATGCCATCGCTGCCAAGCTGACGGCGGAAGGCGCGAGCGTGGAAGTCAAGGCCGCTTAGGCCTGTCTCACTTTCAGAAAAAGCCTGCCCCCTCCGTTGGGGCAGGCTTTTCCTTTTCTGAACGCCCATCTCTTGACAGGAGACGGCGGTCGTGCGATAATGGGAGTATGAACGGCGTGGCTCGGTGGGAAAAGCGACTGGCGACTGGGATGCTGGGCGCGGCCTTGATTGGGCTGGCCCCGGCCGTCCGCGCCTGCGAACTGGTCATCGTCTGGCGGGCGGACTTGACCGGCCCGGCCTCTGTGCCGCCGATCGTGACTCCTGCCTCGGGGACAGCCATTGTCTCGTTCGACTTCGTCCATCCCGGCGCGACCGTGCGGGTGGACACGAAAAACGTCTCGGACGCCCGCTCGGTCGAGCTGCACGTCTCTCGCTCCTACACCGATCACACAGGCCCGGCCGTCTTCACCCTCTACTCAGCCTCGTCCGGGCCGCTGCCGGCCACGCTGATCAAGCGCGTTTCGGAGGCGGACGTGCAGAAGCAGTCCGACCCCAAGATCCTCTCACTCGCCGACGTGGTTCACGCCGTTCTGAACGGCCGCACCTACGTCACCATCGCCACTAAAGCCCACCCCGAGGGCGAACTGTCCGGCTTCGTCACCATGCGAAAAGAAGCCGTCTACAGCGACAACCCCGCCGACGCGACCCACAACGCCGCTCTGCACCATGCCGCGCCGAAATCCCTCTAGGATACGCTTTTACCTCATCACGACCACCGTCCACGGCACGGTCAGCCACTTGTTCTGCCGCTGGAATTGCGCCCAAACTTTGTAACGGCCCGGCTTGGGCAGGGTCAGCTTGAACGTGAAACTTGGTCCTGTCCGCGTCACCATGTCCGGCGTGACAGGCACGGTCTCGGATTGCCCCGCCTGCATCATCGCCAGCATAGCCGCGCCGTAAGAATCGGAGGCGACCCCGTGCAGGGCGTGGGTGTGCAGGATCGTTCGCTCATCCTCGTTCAGCGCGATCAAATGCCCCATCACACCTAAGATGGCTTGCATATCGGTGCGCGGCCGGCCCTTCAGGTCGGTAAGCGTGTAGGTGAACAGTGTCTGCCGGCCTGCCTTCATGGGCAGGAGGCGGCGGACAAGCTGAACGCGCGTGTCGCCGGCGACTTTGATCTGACCCGTGTCGGGCGTCAGTGGGACCGGCTCGGGAGCCTGCCGAGGCGGACCTCCGACGTCGAGCGTCGTCCGCAGAATCTGGTTGTCGCCATCGTCTGGAGTGAAGTCGGCAAACAGAAGATAGCGTCCTTTGCGTGGGAAGGCCCAGGCGATCCGAAATCGCCCGTCCGCGCCCAAGGCCGGGTGCTGGTGTTCGAAGTAGGTCATGTCCTGACTGACGATCAGAAAGTGCAGGCGCTTCTCGTGGACGATCTCGAAGTCGCGCACGATCTGGCCCGACGGCATTTCCCGGATGACGAACGAGAGTGGGGTGGAACGGCCTGGAACGGGATGAGCCGGGGCGTCGAGTACGAGCCGGTACGTCTGCCCGCCGTGCCGGAGCCTCTGCGCCAGCGTCAGGTATGCGGCGGGGGACTTGTCAAAGCGAGCCTTGCAGCCATCCGAGCAGAAGTAGTAGGTCTTGCCGCCGACGGTTTTCCGGTACGGCGTCGTATCCGAGTCCGTGTTCATGCGGCAGACAGGGTCTTTGACGTCGTGCGCCCAGACCGGTCCAGACGCCAGCACGGCGAGCAGCGCGAGTGCCACTCGCCCGAAGCGCCCGCTCACTTTCCCGTCCGAGACGTGCCGCTCGGGTAGCCCTGCACGATGCCCGCCTTCCGCAGAGACTCGACCGCCTGCGTGGCCCAGTGGTTCGGCGGGACGTCCCGGAAGGGGCTGGGGGCCTGGGGCGCGGGCGCGACCGGGGCCGGTTTAGCGTGTCTGGCCGGGGCGGCGTGCCGGGGCATGGCGGATACGCTGAGGGCCGCGCCCAACAGCAGAAGGGACGTGGCTAGAGGCAGAAGTGGCTTGGTCATAAGTCAGGTACGCAACACGGAGGGGCGGGAAGTTCCCAGAGGCCGGAGCATCGTCACAGGTGTACCTAACGTCCCCTGGAACCGCACCCTGTAGGGGTAGGGCTTGTCCCTACCCTCTTCTCCGTCCCCGCCACAGAAAAACCGCTTGACACCAGGCGTGGGCTGTGTTACAATGAGGGCATGACGCTGAACTGGGGCGTCCTTCGGTCACGACTCGTTGATTGGGGGAACCTCATGCGCTCACTCCGCTCCTTCGTCTACCCGCTCCTTCGTCTACCCGCTCCTTCGTCGCTCTTAGCGGCGTGACTACCCTCCTCCTGCTTTTCCCCTCTGCCGCCCGCGCCGGTAGTTACTCCGGGCCGGTCTACACCGGAGGCGCCGCCACCCTGCCGGCGACCTCCGGCCGCCCCCCTAGCCCCTACGCCCAGGGCACCAGCACCGTCAACGGTTCCGGCTACTCCGGCTACGGTGGGGACTCCGGCGGGGCACCCCGCGAGGGTGCCGCCTGCTCCGGCCAAATCACCGCTACATTCACCTGGCAGCCCGAGCCAGGCCAGACCCAGGCCACGGACCCGCCGCCCGCCAGCGTGATCGTCCAGGAGACGGGCATGGCGGCGGCGTCGGGTACGTCCATCCCAGTCGCGCCCGTG
>JAYTRQ010000440.1:0-4602 GCA_043746125.1 Armatimonadota bacterium
GAGGTCCCTAGTGCACCTCCGCCGGAGCCGCGCCGCCGCGCTTGGGGTTGCGGAGTAGGAACACGGCGGGCAGGGCCAGCAGGAACGTCAGGCCTAGCAGAATAAAGGCGTTGTTGTAGGCCATCACCGACGCCTGCGCCTGTACCACATGGTCCAGGAGCCGTAGGGCACCCGCCTGGGCGGCGGCCGGGCTGTAGCCGTCGCCCACCAAAGCCCCCGCCGCGCCGGACAGGCGCTGGGTGAACGCCGCGTTGCCGGCGTTGAGGCTGGACACCAGTTCGGCACGGTGGTAGGCTGTCATGTTCACGATATAGGTGTTTAGAACGGCGATCCCGAACGAGCCACCCAATTGCCGCATGAGGTTGTACAGGGCCGCCCCCTGCGCGATCTGCGCCCCTTGCAGACCGGCGAAGGCGACGGTGGAGATGGGGATGAAGACTAGACCCAGGCCGAAGCCGCGCACCATCAGGCCCACCTGTGTATCCGCCTGGCCGCTCTGGGGCGTCAAATGCCCCAGCATCCACATCGCCCCCACGTAAACGAACATCCCAAGAATAATCAGGATGCGGGCGTCAAAGCCTCGCTGCAAGACCCGGCCGCAGAGGATCACGGCGAGGGCTGTCATGAGGCCGCCCGGCAGCAGGGCCAGGCCGGTCGCCGTGGGCGTGAAGCCCAGTATACTCTGCGCGAATAGCGGGTAGATGAACGTTCCCCCGTACAGGCCGAAACCCAGGACGAGGCCGAGAACGACCGATGCGGCCAGCCCTCGGTCTTTCAGAACGTGCAGATCCAGGATGGGAGCCTTGTTGCGGGCCGACAGCTCCCACCAAACGAAGCCGGGGAGGGAACAGGCCGCCAGGATCGCCAGGCGCGTGATGGTCGGGTCGGAGAACCAGTCGTAGCGCTCACCCTCTTCCAAGATGTATTGCAGTGACCCCATGCCCGCCGCCAGCATCAAAATGCCGGGCACGTCTACGGTGTTGACGCGCTTCTGGTGGGGCGAGTCCTGCAAAAAGAGGCCGACCATCGTCAGCGACGCGATGGCGAGCGGCACGTGAATGAAGAAGATCGTGTGCCAGGAGTAGTTGTCCGTAATGTAGCCGCCCAAAAGTGGGCCTAATGTCGGCGTCACGATCAGGCCTAAGCCGAAGATGGCTTGGACGGTCGCGAGCTGGGACCGGGGGAAGATCTCAACAATGGTGGACTGGGCCGTGGAAATGAGAGCCGCCCCGCCTGCGCCCTGGATGAGCCGCCAGAAGACGATCTGCCCCAGGCTATTGGAGAATCCACACATTAGGCGAGCGACGTTGAAGATCACGAGCGAGGCCATCAGATACCGCTTGCGCCCGAACCGGCCGGACAGCCAGGCGGTCATGGGCAGGACGATGACGTTAGCGAGGATGTAGCCCGTGGAGACCCAGGCGATCTCGTCGGTCGTCGCGCCTAAGTTCCCCGACATCTGTGGCAGGGCGACGTTGACGACTGTGGTGTCTAGAATCTCCAAAGCGGCGGCCATGATCAGCCCAAGCATGATCCACCAGCGGTGGGCGCTGACGTCGGCCATGGTGTCTGGGGTGGGCGAGGATTGGGTGTTCGCTTTCGGCGTCTTGTCCTCGTCCGGCGGGGAGGCGGGTGTCAAACGGCGTCGGCTGTCTTTGGAACTGTCCGTTGGATCTAAGGTTTGCGTTGCCATAATGCACTCGCGAGGCTTAAATCGCCCCTCCTAAAACAGCCGGCTTAACAGCGCGTGAAGCTGCGCCCGCTCCTCGCGTGACAGCGGCGACAGCACCTCGTCGTTAGTCCGCCGGGCCAGGGCCACCATCTTGTCCAAAGTCTCCCGGCCCCGGCCCGTCAGGCTGACCCGATGGGCGCGGCGGTCGGACGGGTCCCGGCGGCGCGAGACCAGTTCCAGGCCTTCCAGATCGTCCAGCAGCAGAACGATGGTGTTGCGGTCTATACTCAGCCGCTCCCCCATTTCCACTTGCGACAGCGCCTGGCCCTCACCCAGTACGGAGAGCACACTAAAGTGCTTTGCTTTGACTCCCAGCGGCTCCGCCAGGACGTCAAAGTAGTCCCGGCACTGCTGGGTCACGCGGCCCATCAGATAACCCGTCCAGACGGAGAGGCTCGGCGACAGCGGGGCGCGTTCGGCGCGGCTTTCCGCTATCGGGGGCAAAGTGTCAGCGTCTTCGCATCGTGTCGTAGCAGGGAATTGTGGAGCATTGCCTATTATACTGTCCATATATTATCACTAATAGTGATTACTTGAAAAAGGTTCCCTGGGTGGAGTTCAAAGAAGCCGGGCCGCCGGCATTTGCCGGCGGCCCGATCTCGTTGACGCTGAGGCTGGTGGACGCTAGGGCCGGACGGCCCAAAGGAGGCGGTCAATGCATACCGCCGCACTGGCGAGGATCAGGACGATCTGCGCCACGTCGAACAGATCCAGACGCGGCCTGCGCCGCGTGCGTCTCTGCAGCTGATACTCCTGCGGTGGCTCTAGTAGAGCGTCGCCGAGCGCGATCGCCTCCCCCACCGCAAAATGTAGGGTCCGGCCTCCAAGGGAGGGCAATGCGGGCAGGATGTGCGGCGCAGAAAAGGTGATGGCCCCGTCACTCTCGATGCTGATGCCCCTGTGTACGGTGTCGTCCGTGTGGTTCAATGCCTCTACCATGTAATCTCCTTTGACTGTGGTCTTGCATTGTCTGAGGCTGCCAGAGTAGCGACCCTTATGAAAGTGGGCTTGCCTGCTGAGAGACGTTGCGCCCCCGTAGAAGTAATATTGCACAAATCATGCCAAGTCGGACCGGCGCCGGCGTTGCTCCTCCGTCCTTCTACTTCCCCGACGCGATTTTCCGCAGTTCGCGCACGATCACGTGGTTGCCCGGATAGCCGTAGGCGGTGAAGCGGACGACACCGTCCGGACCGATGATGACCACAGTTGGCACGTGGCGGACACGATAGCGGGACGATACCAGACCTCCGCCGTCGAGTAGGACTGGAAACGGGACGTTGCCGCCCGTCCGCCGGGTGAACTCGGACAGGCGCGTTCCGTCCACGCTCACGGCCACCAGTCGGAAGTTCATCTCGTCCTGCCGGCCGGACAGCTCTTCTAGGGAGGGCAGTTCGGCCTTCCATGTGTTGCACCAGAATGCCCAAAAGTTCAGCACGAGGGTCTGGCCCTTGTAGTCTTCTAGACGAAATGCTCGACCCGACACGTCCGGCAGGACGAAGGCGGGGGCAGACGCGCCGATGGGTGGGCCGTTCGGGGCCTCGGCACGGGGCTGGGCGCGAGCCGCGAGGGGACAGGAAATCAGCAGGCACAGGAGCAGGGCGGGTCCGATCACGTTCCTCGGCACGTTCTTCATGGCCCTTCCCCGATCTTAGCCCGTACCAGGCCGCTATTGCCCCGGATTTCGGGGAAGTAGGTCAGCGACGCCACGCCCGGCAGCACTTGATACGCGCCGGGCGTCTCCGCCCGCAGCTTGTAGGTCAGCCGCGTCCGGCCTTTGGGCAGGCTGTCGAAGAAGAAGACCACGCGGTCGTCCCGCACCTCCTGGCGCGTGTAGCCCACCACGCCCTCGGACGAGTCCAGAGGATAGCGGCCGTCGTCGCTGTCCGACGAGACTACTTCACAGCCGGCCGGGAGCGGGTCTTCCAATTGGACGTAGCGGTAGTCGGCGTCGGCGGTGATCTCCACCTGTACGTCCATCTCGGACCCGGACGCCTGAGTGTCGGCTTGGGAGGGGTCTTCGGCCGACACGCGGTAGACGCGGCGGACGGACAGGCCGTGAGACTGCGGAGTCGCCTGGCTCGGCGGCAGCAGGGAGGACACCCCCCGGCTCAAATACAGCGTCCCCGGCCCGGATTTGTCCACAGTCAAGACGCTGTGACCCGCAAGTTGGGCGAGCGAGAGGGTCAAGGTCGTCGGGTCGTCGTAGACGTTTGCCGCCGTGGCCGAGAAGTCTTTGAGTGTGACGCCGTCAAGGGCGACGCGGGCCGTGAAGTCGGGGGACAGTTCGCCGGTCGTTCCCAAGTATTTAGCGAGGGCCAGGATGGCTTCGGCAGTCGTCCGCGTCGTGCCCCAGGCGTTCCCTTGCCGGTTCGACAGAAGCCAGCGCACAGCGGAAGGCAGGATGGCGCTCTTCGGCTGGACAGCCAGCAGGGCGCGGAGGACGTGGGCGGTCACGGCGGCGTTGTCGTCGCGCCAGGAGTAGCCGCCCTCCTCGTCGGTCCAGGAAGCCAGCCGGCCCCGGACGATGGCGCGGGTCTCCAGCCCCTGGGCCAACACTTGCGCCCCGGCCCTGTCGCCCGTTTGGGTCAGGGCGAGGCACAGGGACGCCTGGCCGTAAGGGTCTAGATGGTCGCGCTTGGCGTACAGGTCTTGAAGAGGCTTGGCAGCGGCTTTCGGGTCGGCGTCGGAGAGGGCCAGCAGCCAGTCGGCGCGGCGGCTGAGTTCACGCTCGTCTTTGAGCAGGCCCTTCAGCGCCTCGGTCCCACGCAGGAGGCGCTGGTCGTCTACAAGGTAACCGGCGCGGCGGGCCGCGATCAAGCCGGACAGGATGTAAGCGGTCATCTCGCCGTCGGTCTGGTCAAATTCCCACC
>JAYTRQ010000441.1:0-13824 GCA_043746125.1 Armatimonadota bacterium
CGTCGTCAGGTAGCCGTACAGCGGCTTGCCTTCGGCCAGAAGCTGGGGGAAGACCTCGTTGCCGAAGCCGTAGAACGTGTCGGGGGGGATGAGGTCGAAGACTTCCGGCTCGAAGACGTAAACGCCCGTATTGGCCGTGTTGGAGAACACGTTGCCGCCTTTAGGCTTCTCCAAAAAGCGGTTGATGCGCCCGTCCTCGTCGGTGACGACGATGCCGAACTGCGAGGGATCGTCCACGACAGTGAGGGCGATGGACGAGGTGGCTTTCTTGTCCCGGTGCAAGGCCATCAAGGCGGACAGGTCCATGTCCGAGATGTCGTCGCCACCAACGACGAGGAATGTCTCGCCCGCGAAGAAGTCCTGTGAACGCTTGACGCTGCCCGCATCACCCCACAGCTTCTCCTCGTGCGCGTAGGAGAGCCGGACGCCGAACCGGGATCCGTCCCCTAAGTAGGCCTCGATAACGTCACCCAGGTAGTGCAGATTGATGCGGATATCGTCGAAGCCGTGCTTCTTGAGGTCCAGGACGATGTGTTCGATGACGGGCCGGTTGACGATGGGCACCATCGGCTTGGGGATGGCGCGTGTCAGGGGGTCCAGGCGAGAGCCGACGCCCGCCGCGAGTATCATAGCCTTCACAGTGTGTGTCTCCTCATAGAAAAGGGCAGGGAAACCGCCCTACGCCCTGTTCGGCGTTGCATTGCGGTTTCCCTGCCCTTTTTCGGCATTTGAAGGTGGGAGATCCTCTTCGTGGGCTGTTTCGGATCCTATCCCTGTCCCGTTCACATTCGTTCCGTGCCTGTCCCTTCCCTCGGAGGGAAGGGCTTTGGAGAGGAAGGAAGGGCTTTGGAAAGTAAACAGAGGCCGGGACCGTGCGCCAGCAGGCCGGGACTGCTGGTCCTCCCCATTGTCCTCATCCGAAGCCCTTCCCTCCGAGGGAAGGGACAGGCACGGAACGAATGTGAACGGGACAGGGATAGGATCCGAATCCCCCCACGGATAGGACCTCCTGCTCTACTCGAAAAACGCCCGCACGGCCTGCGCCGCGAACTCGACCTGCTCCTGAGCGAGATCGGGATGGACCGGCAGGGACAGGACCTCGCGCGAAGCCCGCTCACTCTCCGGCAAGTCACCCTCTTTGTAGCCTAGGAAAGCGTAGGCCTCCTGCAAGTGGATCGGGAGCGGGTAGTAGATCGCCGACTGAACTCCGTGCGCGGCCAGATGCTTTTGCAGATCGTCCCGGCGTCCGCCGGAAACACGGACCGTATACTGATGGTAGATATGGCGGCTGCCACTTTCAGCGCAGGGCAGGGTCAGACGCCCCTCCAGCCCGCTCAGGGCCTGGTCGTAGACGGCGGCATTGGCCCGCCGCAGTTCGTTCCAGTCCGGCAGCCGCCGGGCCTTGACGCGCAGCAGGGCGGCCTGCATTCCATCCAGCCGCGAACAGTAGCCGATGCGCTTGTGGAAGTAGCCGCCGCCCGACCCGTGGAAGCGCAGCAGCTTGAGCTGCTCGGCGACGTCGTCCCGGTCCGTTAGCACCATGCCTCCATCACCGCAAGCACCGAGGTTCTTGGTTGGGTAGAACGACAGCGTATTGGCGTCACCCCATGCGCCGAGCGGCCTGTTCGCGTGTTCGCACCCGATCGCCTGCGCGGCGTCGCTCAGGATCGCCAGCCCGTGCCGGTCGGCGAGGACGCTGAAGCGGGTCATATCCGCCATCTGCCCAAACAGGTGGACCGGCAGGATGGCCTTCGTCCGGGGCGTGATCTTCGCCTCCACGGCCTCCGGGTCCAGGTTGAACGTGTAGGGGTCCACATCGGCGAAAACCGGCGTCGCGCCCGCCAGGCAGATAGTCTCGCCGGTGGCGATGAACGTGAACGACGGCGCGATCACTTCATCCCCCGGCCCCACTCCCAAAGCCAGCAGGGAAAGCAGCAGGGCATCCGTCCCTGAGTTAACGCCGAGGGCGTGTTTCACGCCGCACGTCTGCGCGATCTCCCGCTCCAAGGCCGTCGTGTTCTCTCCCAGCCCACCGAAGTCACAGGCGGCCATTACCTGCTCAAAGGCCTCGGTCAGTTCGGCCTTCAGCGCCCGGTGCTGCGCTTGCAGGTCCGCCATCGGAACTCTCATTCATCGTCCTTCGCTAAGTTTCGTTGGTGTGTTTGACAACAGAAACGCCTCTTTGTTGCACGCGGTTCCTGATTGGGGGGAATTGCGGTTTGGGGCACATTGGAAGCAGGTTAATTTGGAAGAGACAGCCCTGGGAGGCTGTCTCTTCCAAATTGGACAGGAAGGAAGTGGATCTCCAGTATCCAGAAACGTGTGATGGGCCTTTATATGGCTTCGACCTATCGCGCAGGTCATCGTGGCAGCTTCGTGCAGGTTGAACAGGAGCAGTCTCAGAGCAGATCATGGCGTCCACGCGCTTTTAGCTCTTCCACCACTCTTTTGACGTCCTCTGAGCGGGAGCGGGGACAGATGAGCGTCGCGTCCGGCGTATCAATGATGATGACGTCGTCCATACCGATGGTCGCGATGAGCCGATCCGGGCTATAAATCAGAGCGCCTTTAGTGTCCACGCCCAGATGATGACCGACCACGACGTTTTCGCCGTCCACACCGGCGGCTTCCAGAACTTCGGCCAGGCGCTGCCATGAGCCGACGTCGTTCCAACCGATATCGGCTGGGATGACGGCCACCTTGTCGGCCTTCTCAGCGATACCGTAATCTACGGAAATCTTTTCGAGAGCGGGGAAAATCTGGTTCAGGGTGTCGTCAAAGCCGTCCGTGCCCAGTGAAGCGACAATCTGGGCAAACCCTTCCTCCATCCCCGGCAGATGGGTCTTGTACAGGCCGCGTAGGGTGCGGACGCTGACGATGAACATTCCGGCATTCCAGTAGTAGCCACCGTCGCGCAAGTAGCCTTCGGCAACTTCGCGAGCGGGCTTCTCCTTGAACTGCTGGACAGCATAGACGGGAACGCCCGCGCTGGTCGTCTCTTGGAAGACGTCCCCGCTCTGCACGTAGCCGAAGCCCGTGTCCGGGCCGGTCGGCGGAATGCCCAGCGTGACCAGCCAGCCCTCCCCAGCGACCTCGGCCGCCGCGCTCAGAATGTCCCGGAAGTGAGCATCGTTCAGGATGACGTGGTCAGCAGGCAGAGTCACCATGATGGTATCCTCGCCCTGGGTCTTCTCCAGAATGGCGGCCATCAGCCCGATCGCAGGGGCTGAATCACGGCCCTCCGGCTCACCGACGACGTTCGCGGGCGGGACATCGTCAAGCTGCCGACGAACGGCGTCGGCGTGACGGGCGTTAGTAATGACGTAGAGGCGCTCGGGAGGGACGAGGCCGCGTACCCGGTCCGTCGTCTCCTGGAGCATGGTGCGCTCGCTGACGATATCGAGGAACTGCTTCGGCGTGGCCTGGCGGCTTCGCGGCCAGAGGCGCGTCCCGCCGCCCCCAGCGGGAATGACGACGGCAATGCGCAGGGCGGTCTTAGATGGGGTCACAGTGTAATCTCTTCCGTGTGTAGAGTGATCTCGGGTCAGTGTACCGAAAAGTCGTGGGGGCTGTCAAGGCAGGTATAATCCCCCCATGCACTTCCAATTGCCTCGTTCCCTCTCCTCGCTGATTCTCGTGCTCACGGTGTTGCTCCCATCCCCCGGCTCGGCCGCGCCCTCCCGCCTGCACGTGCAAGGCATCCAGATCGTGGACGCGCAGGACCACCCCATCGTCCTGCGCGGGATCAATTTGGGCGGCTGGCTTGTCGAGGAGCCGTGGATGATGCCGATCCAGACCAAGCCCCCGGATGGGTCGGATCTACCGCCAATCCGGGATAACCGCTCGCTGTGGGCCGTGGTCGAAGCGCGGCTCGGACCGGGAGGGCGCGAACGGGTGCAGACCGCCTTCCGAAGCGCGTGGCTTAACGAAGGGGACTTTGACTGCATGAAGGCGGCGGGACTGAACTGCGTCCGCCTTCCCTTCCTCGCAAGCATGGTTGAAGGACCGGACGGCTTTAAGTACCTGGACGAGGCCGTCGCCTGGGCAGGGAAGCGCGGCATGTATGTGATACTGGACATGCACGGTGCCCCAGGCAGCCAGAGTGACCAGGGTCACACAGGCGTGGCCGGCCGAAACGAGTTCTTCAAAAACCCGACCAACATCGCCCATACGGAGAGGCTTTGGACCGAGATCGCCCGCCGCTACCGTGACAACCCAGCCGTGGCCGGCTACGACCTGATCAACGAGCCGACGGGAACGCCAAACTCGGACACGCTGTACGTCGTGACCGACCGCCTCTACCGCGCCGTACGGGTGGGCGACCCAACGCACTTGATCTTTATAGAGGACGGCTACACCGGCCTGCAATGGATGCCGTTCCCTGGCCCCTGCGGATGGACGAACGTCGTCTATAGTGGGCACCACTACCAGTTCGGCGCGAAGTCGCTCGAAGACCAGCGAAGAGGCTTCCACGACTTCTTGGCGTCCGTTGACAAGGAGCGCACGATCCGGCAGATCCCGTTCTACGTCGGCGAGTTCGCATTCGAACCGGCCGGGACAGCGGACACCGAGCAAAAATCCATTCAGGCGATGGACGACATGGGCGTCTCCTGGTCTCAGTGGACCTACAAAGTTATCTTTGGCGGGACGGGCGGCCTAACGCTTTGGAGCCTGATCGGCAATGCAAAGCCTGTCCCAAAACTGGATCCGTACCGAGACTCGGAGGCCGAGCTGATCCGCAAGTGTGACAGCATCCGGTCAGAGAACCTCACCCAGAATGACGCACTGGCTCGGGCGTTCCAGGGCAAGGGGACTGCGCCCTAAACCCGCTCCTGCGCCTCTTCCAGAAGCCCCTCCGCTTCTTCCAGCTTTTCCTCCAGGGCATCCAAAATGGTATGGGGGTTTGTTGCCTCCTGCATGGCCTCGGCCTCGGGGTCGTGGCGGTCGCGGACGCTGGGTATGTCCCGCCGCAGTTCTTCCATTAAAGCGATCAATTTGGCGATCTTCTGCTCGGCCAGCAAGTTCACCTGTAAATCAAGCTGTGCCCGTCGCTCCGCGAGTTTTGCCTGCCGATTCTGCGTGATCAGGATAACGATAGTCAGCAGAAGTGCCCCCAGAGTGACAAGAGCTTGGAGCCAGGCGAACGGGGCCTTGTCGAAGGCAGCGGCCCCGAAGCGGCCTGGGGACGAGTTGACCAGAACCCAAAGGGCGACGAAGGCCAGGACGAGATTGAGGAACAGAGGCCGCCCTAGAAACGCCGTCACCTTCTCAATGGTGCGCTGATGGATGGAGACGCCGCTTTCGGCCCGCGCGTTCAGGGCCGCGATGGTGTCAAGATGCTGGCTGACGTGGTCCGGCAGATCGTCCTGGGGCGTATGCGGCATCACGACTTGCCCCAGGTTGCGAACAAGCCAACGGCAGCGGCTAGCATCGCCGCCGTCGCCAGCCAGCCCAGCGTTTTTTGCCGTACGTTCAGCGTGAATTGGCCCATAATCTTGGGGTTGGAAGCCATCAGCATCATCAGGATCATGATCGGACCGGCCACGACCCCGTTAATGACGGCGGACCAGAACAAGGCTTTAATCGGGTCCAGGTGGACGAAATTAAGACCCAGCCCAATCAATGTCGCGATCGCGATGACGCCGTAGAAGCCACGCGCCCGCAGTGGAGCGCGGTTCAGGCCGACGGGCCAGCGCAGGGCCTCGCCGACGGCGTACGCGGCGGATCCGGCCAGGACGGGCAGGGCCAGCAGACCTGTCCCGACGATCCCTAGCGTGAACAGCAGACCGGCGAATCGGCCCGCCACAGGTTCCAGGGCGGCGGCGGCCTGCGTCGAGGTCTCGATGTCTCGATGCCCCGTCGTCCAGAGCGCGGCGGCTGCGGTCAGGATGATGAAGTAGGCGACGAGGTTGGAAAAACCCATGCCGGTGTAGGTGTCCACACGGATGCGATGGAGCTGCGAGGCACCATCCTTGGGGGCGTGGCGCAGGGGCTTGTCCGCCGGATTGGCTTTCTCGATTTCCACCTCTTCTTCGGCCTGCCAGAAGAACAAGTAAGGGCTGATGGTCGTCCCAAGCACGGCGACGATGCTGGTAACGTATTCGGTCTTCCAAGAGAACGAGGGGATGACCGTCGCGCGCAGGGCGCGGCCCCAGGGGACGTGGACGACGAACACAATGCCGACGTAGGCAAACAGAGCCAGGCAAAGCCACTTCAAAAGCCGGGCGTAGCGGTCATAGGGCAGGAAGGTCTCCAGAAGGACGGACCCAACCGCGAACAGGGCCGCATAGAGTAAGGCCGGACCACCGATCAGGAGCCGCATGGCCGCGCCCATCGCCCCGATGTCTGCACCGATGTTGATGACGTTCGCGACTAACACCAGCAGGACCATGCCGTACATCAGCGGAGCGGCGTAGTGCTTGCGGAGGTTACCCGCGATGCCTCGGCCGGTGACGCGCCCGATCTGAGCGCTGATCTCCTGAATACCTGCCATCAGTGGATAGGAGAACAGCATGGTCCAGAGCAGCCCATAGCCGAACTGCGCCCCCACCTGAGAATACGTGGCGATGCCGCTCGGGTCGTCGTCGGACGCGCCCGTAACCAGCCCCGGCCCCAGCGTCTGAAGCAGCCCGTGTTTCGTCGTGCCTTTAGGCGGCGTCTTCTGGCGTGGGTCCCCTGTCTCAACGAGTTCTCGCTGGCGCGTGTCCCCGGCTTCTTCCTTTGTCGCCACGTATCATCCTATCTCACCCGCAGCGCTGGGGGTGGAGCGTCTTCTTCCTCTGTTGTGTTCGTTCCCCAGCCGGCAAGTGAGCAAACGCAAAAAGTATGGGCTTATTTCGGCCCGAGCGTGAAGCGGTCTATGACGCTGCCGTCGGGGCGGATAACCGTACCCGTGACGCGCGGGCCGTCTACGTCCAGGCGGATCGCATGGTAGATCAGGGCGTCATAGTCGGCGTCGCTCAGGGGGCGGCCTAAATTGTCCACGTCTTTGACGAACACGTCGCCGGGGATGGCGACCTGCGAGTTCTGCGGCCGGTACGGCGGGGCGCCGCCGCCGCCGGTGACGACGTAGGCCACGCCGTCGCGCATGGTCCGGTAGTACAGGTGGTCGTGGCCACAGACGACGAGGCGCGGGGGGTATTTGACGAACAGCGGGTGCAGGTACTGCTGGGCTTCGGGCGTCGGCCCATGCGGTCCGACCGAGAATGGGGCTTCGTGGAACATGACGAAGGTGTTGACGGCGGTCTTCTGCGCCTTTGCCAGCTCGCCCGCCAGCCACATGTACTGGGGGCTGCCCGGCTGGTACTCCTGCATACTGTCCACAATGATGAACCGGTTACGATGCCGAGTGAAGGCGTAGTACAGATGGTTGACTTTGTCGCCCGAATCAAAAGGCTCGGTCACGCGCTTAGGGTAGTAGGTCCCCAGGTCGTGGTTGCCGCGAGATGGGTAGTAGGCGATGTGGGCGTCGCGGAGCGGCTGCTCAATACGGTCAAACTCCGCCCACTGCTTGGGGTTACGTCCGTCGGACACAAGATCGCCACTTTGCAGGACGAACTCGGGGTGGAGGCCGACGATCTCCCTGATGACGAGGGCGTGGGCGTCCGGGTTGGTGCGCGTGTCGCCGTAGGCGACAAACGTGAACTTCTCGGCCACAACGACATGCGGCCGGGTCGTCTTTGTCTTTGGGGCGGCGTTGGAGGGCAGACCCCAGAGGAGCAGGGCGAGAACGGACAAACGGGTGAAGGGAGACATTGTTACCTTTCTTGAGACCTCTTGGCCTACTCGCTCATATGCCAGCGCGACGGCTGGGTCTCCATTGGAATGCGGTCGCCTTCCGGCGTGTAATAGTGGTTGTTGAACGCGGTGCTGCACATCCCGACGCAGGTAATCGTGAGTGTGCGTGGCGAACAGGGGCTTGCGATTTCCTGTCCCTCTCCTAGATGCACAATGTCTGTTGTACCACACTCTAAACATTTGGGTGGGGCGATGCGGCCTATGCGCCATTCAAGACGGGTTTTGCTCTCCGCCAATAGTTCCGCCAAATCAGCGGTGTCATTTCTGAGTAGGCTAATCTCCAGAATACGGCGGCTTCCGGCAGAGTGAATGTCGGAATAGTCTGTGACCTCCTGCTCGAGTCCCTGCACCGATCCGATATCCTCTCCCTCAAAAAAGGTCTGACACCGGCGACACCAAATCGGAGCGGCGCAAACCGTCAGCGCCAAGTCGTCGGGGAGCTGATAATAATTACCACGCGAGCCGTAGAGGCTGTGAACTTTCCCCTCAGGCAAGAGGATGACTTCGTATACGCCGGGCACGGGTGCTACTTCGTGGTTGATGTGACGCGAGGCGCACGAGGAACTGAAGTTCTCTCGCTGAATGGGCGTCCTTCGGACGAGGCTTCCACATCAATTAGGTCATTCCTCGTCCGAAGGACGCTGATTGAGCGAGAGGGATTTATCCCCTCGCTCCTGAGAGGCTTGTTCGTAATGTCAGCTCATGAGATAGTCACAGCCTCAGCCGCCGGAGCAGCAGCGGCATCGTGACGCCCTGGACGATGACCGAGAAGGCGACGACGGCGAAGGCGGCCAGGACGATCCGGTCGCGGTCGGGCAGTGTATTCGGCAGGCTCAGGGCCAGGGCGAGGGCCAGCGCCCCGCGCATCCCTCCCCAGAAAAGGAGATGCTGATGGGCCGGGGCGATCCGCAGGCGGGTCCGGGCGAACAGCAGGCAGAGCGGATAGACCGAAATGGCCCGGCCGAGCAGCGTGAGCAGGATCGCCAGACACAGCGCCCCCAGGCCCAGGCGGCTGAAGGAGCGGCGGGCGACGTCCAGGCCGATCAGCAGGAAGATCAGCGAATTGGCGGCAAACGCGGCGAAGTCCCAGAAGGCGATGACCACCTCGCGACCCCGAGCCGTCAAGGATCGCTCCTCTTCCTCCCCGCGTAGGATGCCGACGTTGCCCAGCAGCAGGCCGGCGGAGACCGTCGCCAGCACGCCGGAGACGCCCCAATGCTGGGCCAGCGAGAACGATCCGAATGCGGCCACGGCCGTCAGAGTGGTCTCGACAAGATAATCCTCGGTCCGGCCAGCCAGGGCGATCGCCAGGCCGCCGACGGCTAGGCCGACCCCGATACCGCCCGCCGACGTCCAGAGCAGGGCTAACAGTGCGCGGAGCGGCGTTAGGCCGGACTGTCCTTCCACCCAGGACAGGGCGAGGGCGAAGAAGACGGCCGCGACGCCGTCGTTGAACAGGCTTTCGGCCTCCACCAGCAGGCGGAGGCGGCCGACGACGCGGTTCTCCTTGAACGTCGCGATGACCGAGACCGGGTCCGTGGCGGCGATGAGGACGCCGAACAGCAAGGCGGGGGCGACGGGCCACCCTGCCACGGTGGTCATACCCACAGTCACGACGAGGGCGGACAGGGCCACGCCGAACGTGGACAGCACGAGGACGGGCAGGGCGTCACGCCGCACCTCGCGCCAGTGGAGGGTCAGGGCGGCCTCGAACAGCAGCGGCGGCAGGAACGCCTCGAAGATTAGGCGTGGCGTCAGGACCGCGCCCGCCCCAACGCGGGCTAGGGTCAAGCCGATGCCCGTCAACACCAGGCCGACCGTATAGGGAAGCCGCAGCCGCCGGGCGATCAGGGCCACCAGCGCGGCGACGAGCAGCAATAGTATCGAGCGATCAATTGTCAGGCCGATGGTCGTGTTCTCCTGCCTCTCACGACCACCATTATACTCTAACTCTGACTCTCAGGGGCATTTCGCATCTTAGTCGGTCTTTTATTCGCCTAAGGGCGGGGTATAATCCTACCAGTCCCATCTTTGAGGAGGCTGCGCCCCATGATTACAAACCCTAACCCCGGAACCAGCAGCGACCCAAGCACACAGAACGCCAATTGGGGGACGATCGTCCTCGTCCTCGTCCTCGCGATTATCGCCGCTTTCGTCAGCGTGGTCCTGTACACAAACACCCAGAAGGCGAACAGCGAGGCCCCCGCCGTGACTCTGGTCAGCCCATTATCCACAGCGGCGCCCACTCCGGCCGCGCCTTCAGGAACGAACAGCACGGGCAACACGTTTGCCCCAGCCAGCACAGGCGCCCCAACGAACACAAATGCCCAGACGGGCGCAAGTGAGCCAAGCAGCACAAGCACGGGAGGCAGCACTTCCACCACGAACCCGGCCGGAAGCAGTTCGGCGGGCGGGGCGGGCACACCGGCCGGTGCGAGCGGCAGTTCCATCGTAAGTGGAGGCCGCACGACTACCGCCGGCCCCAGCAAGACTGGCGGCCAGTAGCGACTTCGTACACGGGGAAAGCCCATCGGCACGGACGCCGATGGGCTTCTTTGCGTTAGTTGCCAAACGCCTGCATCCTCTGCGTCCGTGCCTCCTGGACAATCGGCAGTAGGGACACACCCAGAGTGGCATCCGTGTCCGAGATCGGGTCAGTCTTTGCCAAGAACCAGTGTTCCACGTGCGAGGCGGACTGTCCTGGTTCCAACAAGGTCAACGGCCCCAGTGTCTCCAGCTCTTGGAAGGGACCATCCGTATAAGTCTCAAAGTTGCTGCCCATGTCCGGCAAAACGGCCGGTCCACCGGGAGCAACGGGGATTTGAATGATAAACGCCTGCTCATCCGTCAGGTGAGCGGCCCAGCCTCGGGCATTGTAGACGCCGACTTTCTGCGGGTTGCCGGCCTCGCCGGTTTCCCGCAGGGACAAGTACTTGGTCCCCCAGCGCCAGCGCGGATCGCCCATGTCGGTGAACGGCCACAGTATAATCGGGCGGGCGGGCCGGAGTTCGTCATCATGCGAGACGAACGGCTCCTGCGGAAGTACCACTCGTCCCCCATTGGCAACGATACTCAAAGCCCACACGGAGAGTGTGATCGGCCAGACGTTGTGGTTCGTCAGGACATGTTCGACCCTGACGGCTGATCCCGAAGAGGCAAGTGTGACCCGTATTTCTTTAGCAACACCCGTCGTACTCTCGACAGGGCTGACGAGTCTTAGCGTGCCGTCTTCGAACTTCGGTTCACCATAAGGTCCGTTGTCCGGGTGGTATGAGCGCGGCTTGACTTCCGGCGCGTGCCAGAGCCGGTGGCCGCCATACGGCAGCCACTCGTCGCCACCAACCTGACCGCGCGAGGCGGGGATGACCTGGAAGGCATTCGGGCCGTCGGTCAATCCATAGCGGATGAGGCGGGGGCCGACGGACGTGGTGGCAATGACTTCAGCGTCACCGTTGGAGAGCCGGACGCAGTCCCAGCCTTCGAATTTGACAGATTCCAGTTGGGGGATGTTCATGCCGCGCTTGTTCGGGAGGAAGCGGCGGGATTCCTGCTCAGGCTTTTCCGGGCTGTTCCCGGACCTCGCCACTAAACGCAAACGCTAGACCGCCGGGCTGATCGATCTGCACGGAGATCGGCGTTCCCGGCTCCCAGTATTCTTTGCGGACGTAAGCAAGGGCGAGGGCGCGTCCGCCAAGCATCGGAGAGGAGACGGCGCTGGTGACACGCCCAATCTCACGGCCCGGTTCGGGACCGTCTTCGGGGACATGGAGGGTCGCGCCTGGTGGCGGCACGGGGGCTTCTTGGGACATCAGGACGTGTCGGAGCGAGCGGTTCGCGTGGCCTCGGGCGTGGAGGCGAGCGACGATCTCCTGACCGACGTAGCAGCCCTTGGTGTAGGAAACGGCGTCATCCATGCCGGTCTCGGGCAGCAGGATGGAGGGGGACAACTCATGGCCCCACGCGGGAATACCGGCCTCGACTCGCATGACTTCCGCATCCGAGTCGGACAGCGTCACCGCCCCCGCTTTGGAAAGGGCATCAGAGACGGACGGGGCGGCGTCGGGCCGAAACCAGAGGTCGTAGCCGGGAACAAGGGGAAAAGAGAGCGGACAGCGCTTCGCGGGAATGACGCCCAGATCGGCCGCGCCATCGCCAAGCACGGAAAGAACCACCCACTGGTCAGAGACGTCCACCAGCGTGACGTCTTCCATGATTAGGAACTTGTCTAGCGTCTGATGCAGTGTGAGAAAGCAGGCCGCACTGGTCTCGACAACGAGAGATTCAGGGAAGGCGAGGACGCGTAGGTCGGCAAGGACATGCCCGGTCGTGTCCAGCAGGGCGGCGTGACAGGCGTCGCCAGGAGCGAGCGCGGCGACGTCATTAGACACCATACCCTGCAAGAACGAGTGACGGTCCGCACCGCGCAGTTCCAGCAAGCCAAGTGGCGAGCGACGCCAAGCAGCCAGTCCGCCCGGCCGATGCGCGGCGTCATACCCGGAAGGTGAGTGCGTCATAGCGAGGCCTCTCCCAAACGCGTTTATGCCGAGTGGGCGGAGCGGCGGTCTTCGATGTCCTTGAGGAAAATGATCTTAACGGCGGCGGCCGTCGCGGCGAGCAGGGCGCCGAGGAAAAAGCCGGAAGCGGAAATGCGCATGATTTTCCCTTTCACTTCATATCGTACCTTTTTTCACAATGTTTGTCAATGGCAAAACTACCGGTATATAAAATTATCCCCTATGGACACCCCGCCCCCCCAGAGCACTCACCACAACCACCAGCTTGGACCCTGCCGAGGTCAAGGCCGCCGGCCTGCGGGAGTGTTTAAGTGAATGGAGCTATACTTGCGGCATGACTCCTACCTGCCCCCATTGCAACAGCCCGCACCGACAGCCTAAGTGGGGCCTGACCGCCTGCGGCAGCCAGAAGCACCGCTGCCAGGGCTGCAAACTCACCTATACGCCCGACCCTAAAAAGAACGGCTACCCTACCGATCTACGACGCCAAGCCATCCTTATGTCCGTGGACGGCCTCAATCTGCGCCGCATCGCCCCCTTGCTGTCGGTCAACCACCAATCGGTCGCCAACTGGCTCAAGGCCTACCATACGCGGCTCCCGGCCCAGCACCCGCAGACGCCCCAGCCCGCGCAGGCCGAGACGGTCGAGCTGGACGAGCTGTACACCTTCGTTGGCTGGTGCGTGGTGGAGGAGCACGACTGGGACGCGCTCCAGGGCATGGTAGACCGGGCCCCGGCCGCATCGCACTACTTCAGTGACGGGTTCGACGTGTGCCCGACGCTCTTGTGCGCACCAGGGGTCCATGCGGTCGCCCCGGGCGAGAGCCAGACCTACTCGGTGGAGGGGGGCAACGCGGACCTGCGTCACTCCCTGGCGCGTCTGGGGCGCGGGAGCCGCCGCTTCAGCCGGTGTATCGAGGCTCTGCGGCGGGCGGTCCTGTTCGTGCACTGCTACAACGAGCGCCCACTCTGGCGGCGGGCGCACCCGAACTCCAAGGCGGATATGATTGCATTCCTGCCACAACTAACTTAGGCACTCCCCAGTCGGGCGACACCTTGACAACCCTTCCCCTGATGGGCTAAAGTAACCTTATGGACTACACGCCCCAAGAAGCCGAAGCGATCACGCAGGACGTCAGCGAGAAGTACCAGAAGTTCGTCAATCCTACCCAAGTCGCACTACTCAAAGTCGGCGGGTTCGATCACGTGGAGCACCATGCCCTGGGCGTCACGCTCACCGACCTGGACGGCAACTCCTACGTGGACTGCCTGGGCGGCTACGGCATCTTTTCACTGGGGCACCGGCACCCCCGTGTCGTACAGGCCGTCAAAGATCAGCTGGACCGTATGCCGCTTGCCTCTAAGACGTTCTTGAACAGGCCGCTAGCCGATTTGTGCGCGAAGCTCGCCGAGATCACGCCGGGCGATCTGCAATACTCGTTCATCTCCAACTCGGGCGCGGAGGCCGCCGAGGCCGCGCTGAAGTTCGCCCGCATGGCGACGGGCAAGACGG
>JAYTRQ010000442.1:0-4578 GCA_043746125.1 Armatimonadota bacterium
GCGGCGGGAGCGCAAGTCGGAAGCCTCACCGTTTTCTCGTTTCCGCTTCCGGCATTTTCCTGTGAGTAGGCACGTATCACACCACGCACAGGAGACACGCTATGACTGCCTTCATCCCCCCCGTCACTCTCTCCGCCACGGACCACGCGCGGGAACGTCAGCGCCGGCGCGGGATTACCGACGATCAGCTCGAATTGACCCTGCACTACGGGACGCGCCTTCACACGGGCGGCGCGGTCGTGTACTACCTGCGCCGCCGGGACATCCCCCGCTGGATCGGGGACGATTACGCGGATCGGGCACGAGGGACGGTCGCCGTGGTGTCGGCGGAGGGGGCGATCGTGACCAGTTATCGCAACCCCAAGGCGCTGCACCGCCTGAAGAAGCGCCCGCGCTGGGACACGCGCCACGCGCGCCATTAAGGAAGAAAGAGAAAAGGGCGCGGCAAGCAGCGCCCCTACCCGGACGTCCTCTGCCAAAGCACATGGCCTTGACGGAACGGGGGCAGAAGGGGTATTCTAAAGGCAGATGATTCGGCGTCTACCATTGATTCTATTAGTCTGTCTCCTCGCGCTGCTCACGGCAAGCGGCTCGACCCTCCCACCGCCCGTGCTGTGGCAGTGCCGTCACTCCGTTCAGGTCGTGCCCGCCTCACTCGCCGCGCGACCTTCAGCCATGCCTTGCCGCATGGCCGACCGGCCGATGCCGATGGCAGAGATGGCCTGCTGTCCCGGCTCGCGCCTCGCCCTCTCGAAGAGGGCCACCACAAGGGGCGCACAGGCGCTCGGCCGTCCCCTCTGCCATCCGACCTACACCGTGCTGGCTTCTTCCACCCCGGCTCAAGTCTCAGGTCGCCAGGCCGGAACGGGTCCGCGTCTGGCGCTCTTGCCCGCGCCCGCCCCGACCACGTCACTGTTGTGGCCCGCACCCGTTGTGGCCCCACTCCGTCAACGTCCACTGTCCGATAGTCTCTTCCGTTCGGATACCCGCCCCCGCCCCCGCCTCCGCGCCCCTCCGGCTGTCTAACCCTTCTCACGCTCTTTCTCGCCCTCAGACAGCCATTTTGGAGGATCCCATGACACTAGACTCACGCTTGGGGCACTCGCTCGCGCCCGCGTTGTTATGCCTTGCTTTGACCACGAACACCCTGGCTGCGCCCGGCTCGCCGTTCGCGGTGACGTCGGACACGCCCAAGACGCTCACGCCGACGGCGCTGGCCGCCGCCTTGAAGACCCAAACGCCTGCCCAGACCTCCGCGGACGGGAAGACGCTGACATTCGCCCGGAAGGTCGTCCGCCTCGTGGCCGGAACCGGCCCGGACGACGACATGCTCTCATACCGCATCGGGGGCAGGCGGAACCCAACACTGGTCGTGCCGCGCGGGGCAGCGATTACGCTGCTGTTCGTCAACACGGACGACGACATGTTTCACGACATCCGGTTCGGAGCAGCTCAAACGACCTACCCGGATGAGATGATCGCCCTGATGGGGTCATCCGTCGGGACACCGGCCTTACCACACAAGACGAAAACAGCCCTGCGCGGCGAAGAGCTGACTCTGCACGTGCCGAACACGTCGGGCGTCTTCGCCTACTTCTGCACCGTGCGCGGCCACGCCCAGGGCGGGATGGTCGGCACGGTCACCGTGCGGTAGGTCTTAGGACCAGTTGCGATAGGTCTTAAGACCAGAAAGAGGGCATCATGTGGCTTTGGCACAGTCTCACCGAATCGGCGGCCATGTTCTGGGAAGTGCTGTGGGCACTGGTCCTAGGGTTCGCCATCTCCGCCTTACTGCAAGTGTTCGTCAGCAAGGGGCGGATGACGCAGGCGCTGGGCCGGGCGGGTCTGCGGGAGATGGCCCTGGCAACCGCCCTGGGCGCGGCCTCCTCGTCCTGCTCCTACGCGGCCGTCGCCGCCGCCCGAACCGCCTTCAAAAAAGGCGCGGCCCTGGCCCCGACGCTGGCCTTCATGTTCGCCTCCACCAACCTCGTCTTTGAGTTGGGGTTCGTGCTGTGGCTCCTGATGGGCTGGCGATTCGTGCTGGCGGAAGGGATCGGCGCCTTCGTGCTGATCGGCGTGATGTGGACGATTGTGTCCCTGACGCTGCCGAAGGGCTTGGAGGAGGAGGCCCGCGCCCACGAGGAGGCGAGTGAGAGTGGGCACGACCACGCGGGGGGCGGCGGAGGCGGCAGATTCCGCGCCGTCGCGGACGCCTTTGCGATGGACTGGGGGATGCTGTGGAAGGAAATGGCAATCGGCTTCGTCATCGCGGGCCTGCTGGCCGTGCTGGTACCCGGCGACACCTGGCGGGCGCTGTTCCTGACGCACTCCGGATCCCCGGCGCTGAAGGTGGCAGAAAACGTCGTCGTCGGGCCGCTGATCGCCGTCGCTTCGTTCGTCTGCTCCGTCGGCAACATCCCTCTGGCGAGCATTCTCTGGTCGGGCGGCATCTCGTTCGGGGGTGTGATCGCCTTCCTCTACGCCGACCTGATCATCGTCCCGCTGATCCTCGTCTACGGCAAATACTACGGACGCCGGGCCGCGACTTACATCACCCTGGTCCTGTTCGTCTCGATGGTGGTCGCGGGCCTGATCGTAGACGTGCTGTTTGGGGCGCTTCACCTGATCCCGACAGGGCCGCGCCCGGCGAGCGCACTTTCGATGGCGCATTTCGCCTGGAATTACACGACCTGGCTGGACCTCGCGGCCCTGGCCGTGGCGGGAACACTGGCCGCTTCACATTATAGGGGCAAGAAAGAAGCCTCGCACCACGCCGGCCACAGTCACCACTGACATTTAACAGTCACCACTAACGCTTAAAGGAAACCGAGAATGAACCCTCTCAAGGTAACCCTGGCATTGAGCCTGCTGGCCGCCGCGCCTGCCCTATCCCAGGCCCCAATGACCACGCCCGGCATGACCATGCCTGCGAAAGACGCTCCGCACCTGCGGAGCGCGGACATGAGCGGAATGTCGTCGTCCGTAGACCTCAACGATCCCATGAGCCAGGAGGCCAGCGGCACGGCCTGGCTGCCGGCCAGCAGCCCCACCTACGCCAGCATGACGATGAACAAGGGCAATATGCTCATGATTCATGGGGCCGTCATGCCCCGCTATGTGAACGTCGGCTCCAAGCGCGGCGACCGCCGCTTTGACGCCCCCAACTGGGCGATGGTGATGTTCAGCCACCCGCTGACGTCCGATTCACAGATCGGCCTGCGCGGGATGTTCAGCCTGGACCCCGTCACCGAAGGAGGCTACGGCTACCCGCTCCTGTACCAGACGGGTGAGTCGTGGCACAACCAGCCCCTGCACGACCGCCAGCATCCGCACAACTTCCAGAGCGAGGTGGCAGCCACCTACTCGCGCCTAATTGGGGGCAACCGATCCGCCTATCTCTATCTTGGTTATCCGGGCGAACCCGCGCTTGGCCCGCCCACGTACATGCACCGGCTGCTCGCTTACGACTTGGCCGACGCGCCCATAGGACACCACTGGCAGGACGCCACGCACATCACGTTCGGCGTCGCCACGGCGGGGATCAACTTCGGCAGCAAGTTCAAGCTGGAGGCCAGCGATTTCACGGGCCGGGAGCCGAACGAGAACCGCTACTCGTTCAACAAGCCCCTCTTCGACAGCTACAGTGGACGGCTCTCCTACAATCCCAATACCGATAATGCCTATCAAGTGTCATATGGGTTCGTCAAGAATGCCGAGGGCGACGGGGCGAACCAGCACCGCATCACGGCCTCCTGGCTGTACAATAAGCCGCTGGGCGAAGACAGCAACTTCACAACGGCTTTAGTGTTCGGTCAGAATAACCTTAGTACGGAGGGCAAGACGAACTCCTACCTCGCGGAAGCCGACTACCAGCACGGGCGGGACACGGTCTTTACGCGGATCGAGAACATCCAGAAGTCCGGCCACGAGCTTGTTCTGCCCCTTGAAAGCCTGCACGGGCGCAAGTTCGACCTCGGCGCGTACACGGTCGGGTACGTGCGCGACGTGACGCACGGCACGGGTATTGACACGGGCATCGGCTTTGCTGTCACGGCGGACACCAAACCGTCGGCTCTGGACCCGATCTACGGCGCAGGCACGCCGGTCTCGTTCCAGATCTACCTGCGCCTACGCCCGTCGCGTATGAAGGGCATGGACATGAAAGGCATGGACAATGGAAAAATAGCGGGTATGGATATGAGCGCCAATCAGCCGCCGACCGTCACACCCGCGCCTCCCCTGATACCCGCAGCCCCACCCGTTGCGGCCTCGCCCCCGGTCGTGGCTCCCACCATACCCACCCTGCCCGCTCCAGTTGCTGTGACCATCGCAGGCGTGACGGCGACCATCGCGCCGGACTCGCCCAAAGCGCGGCGCAAAAACGTCCTGACCGTGACGGTCACAGGTTCCGACGGCAAGCCGCTATCCGGCGCAATGGTGACGGCGAGCGTCGCGATGACCTCGATGGACATGGGGACGACACACCCAGCGTTCTCGGATCTGGGGGAGGGCCACTATCAAGGGAACGTGACGTTCTCGATGGCGGGGCCGTGGCGCGTAGTCCTGACGGTCACGCCG
>JAYTRQ010000443.1:0-4566 GCA_043746125.1 Armatimonadota bacterium
CCACGGTTAGTAGAACGTTTAAGACGGGCCAGGTTGGGGTTACAGGCTGTTATTTTTCGCCTGACGGGAAGACCTTGGCAAGTTGCGGAGAACAAGACCAGGCAGGCATCTATAACTCTGCCCCACTCACCTTATGGGACGTGCTGACAGGGCAACTCATAAGAGTTCTGCACCCTAGCCGTCCCGATGACTACGCGGACTATGGCCACGCCTATTTCATCCATGGCAGCCAGCTTGTCGCCTACAACAGTGATAGCCAGTCATCGTTGATTTGGGATACTTTGACAGGCCGCTTGATCAAACAACTCCATGGCCACACAGTTGATACGATGTCTGCCGATGGTTCCCTCTACGCAGAGGAGGATCACGCCGCAAGCAGCCCGTACTCCACCCTTTTGATCCGCCGAGCGATTGACAACAAGTTGATCGGCGCTATTGAATCTCATCAGTTCGAGCGGTATGAGATTTCGCCGGATGGTAGGTTCATCGCAACCACCACCGGGGGGCTTAAGCTGAATGATGCGGTCAAACTTCAACTCTGGGAGGTTCAATCCGGCAAATGCCTCCTAACGTACAACCCATACAGGAAATACTACGCTGGCGACCCCATACTCTTCTCACCTAATGGCAAGCTGCTCTTGTGGGGACATCTGGGGATACCAGCACAAGTGGATAAAGGATCAAAGACGTACTATCCGGCAGTGATCGCGGGTGCCCAGGTCTTTCGGATCACGTACCACTGAGTATCACAAGCCCAGCGCCCCGAAGGCCGCGCCGACGATCTCCTGCGCCTCCGCCTGGATCTGCCGCAGATGGTCGGCCCCTCGGAAGCTCTCGGCGTAGATCTTGTAGACCGGCTCCGTGCCGGACGGCCGGGCCGCGAACCAGCCACTCTTGGTGACGACTTTCAACCCCCCTATGGCCGCGCCGTTGCCGGGCGCGTTCGTGAGTTTGGCAGTGATCAGCTCGCCCGCAAGCTCGCTCGCCGAGACGTCGTCCGGGGACAGGCTCGCCAAGACCTTCAGACGGGCAGGCGTAGCGGGTGCGTCCATGCGCTCATAGACGGGGCTGCCGAAACGAGCCTCCAAATCGCGATAATGCTCGCCCGGATCGCGCCCCGTCTTGGCCGTAATCTCGGCCGCAAGCAGGTTCAGTATCAGGCCGTCCTTGTCGGTCGTCCAGACGGACCCGTCTTGACGCAGGAACGACGCCCCCGCACTCTCCTCCCCCCCGAAACCGTACGCGCCCGACAGCAGCCCGTCCACGAACCACTTGAAGCCGACCGGCACTTCGGACAGCGTCCGGCCCAGCGACGCGGCAACCCGGTCAATCATCGCGCTGGACACCAGTGTCTTGCCAACGGCGGCATCCGGTCGCCAGCCCGGCCGGTTCTGGAACAGGTAGTGGATCGCAACGGCCAGATAATGGTTCGGGTTTAGCAGGCCCGTACTGCGCGTCACGATCCCATGCCGGTCTGAGTCGGGGTCGTTGCCGAAGGCCACGTCGTAGCGGTCTTTAAGGCCGATTAAAGAGGCCATCGCATAGGGTGAGGAACAGTCCATGCGGATTTTGCCGTCTTTGTCCACAGTCATAAACGAGAACGTCGGGTCTGCGTACGGGTTCACGACGTCAATGTCGAGGCCGTAGCGTTCCGCGATAGGCTGCCAGTAGGAGAGGCTGGCCCCGCCCATCGGGTCCGCACCGATCTTGAGGCCCGCTTTCCGAATAGCCTCCATGTCCAGGATGCTCCCCAAGGCCTCCACGTAGGGCGTGACGTAATCGTGCGCGTGCGTCGTGTCCGCGCTCAAAGCTTTCGCGTAAGCCACTCGGCGGACGCCGTTTAAACCGCCCTTCAGCAACTCATTCGCGCGGTCCTGTATCCGCTTGGTCGTGCCCGTATCGGCCGGACCCCCCGAAGGGGGATTGTACTTAAACCCGCCGTCGTTGGGCGGGTTGTGCGAGGGCGTGATGACCACGCCATCGGCCAGCCCGTCGGACCGCCCCCGGTTGTGCGCCAGAATGGCGAACGAGACCGCAGGCGTCGGCGTATAGCCACCCCCTGCCTGGATTATCGTCTCAACACCGTTCGCCGCGAATACCTCCAGGGCTGTCCGGTGAGCCGGCTCCGACAGCGCATGCGTGTCCATGCCCAGGTAGAGCGGCCCCGTGACCCCATCCGCCGCCCGCTGCTCGGCAATAGCCTGGCAAATGGCGAGGATATGGGCCTCGTTAAACGTCCCTTTCAGCGACGAGCCGCGATGCCCGGACGTCCCAAAGGAAACGCCCTGGGCGGGATCGTCCGGGTCCGGCGCGAGCGTGTAGTAGGCGGAAATCAACTGCGGCACGTTGATCAGGAGGTCGTGCGGCGCGGGCTTGCCGGCGAGTTCACTGAGGGGCATGACATTATCCTTATCTGACATTACGCAACCGGAACGAGCGGGAACGAGCAGTTGAAAACTGCTCGCTAGGCTAGCGTCCTTCGGACGGCAGAAGGGAACAGCGAGGAAGGGCCTTCCCTCTTCCTTTCCCTTCACCCGAAGGGTACCTTCCCTAGCGAGCAGTTTTCAACTGCTCGTAGCCTCTCCATTATCCCACCCCCCCCTGAATTCCTGTTTCCTATCTCACCTGATGAGAATTTCGCAAACCAACCCCGAACGCCGCCGCCAAGACGCTGACCTAATCTGCCCAGTTTGGTATACTCTCCCCATCAGATGAGTTCAGCTTAGAGACTGTATAAAAAGCCTTGAAGAAGCCCTCCCCGCCCCCAATCCTGGGGGAGCTAGAGCCAGAAAGGCATTGCCAAAGCCTTTTCTGTCCCCCCAGAATTAGGGGCTAGGGGGTGATCCTGGCCTTTTTATACAGTCTCTAACATGGGAGTCAACCAGATCGCAGACAGCATCCTGGCATTCATCGAGGGGGACGATCCGGGCTGCCGCCTGCTTGCGGTCTACTTGGAGGAAGCCGGTCCCAGCAAGGCAGATTGGGGCAGGCGGAAAGCAAAGGACTACCCAGCGGGGCGGGCAATCCTGAAGTCCGCCGAAGCATTCCGGATCGGCGTCCTTTTTGCGGCCTACCGGCTCCCAAGCGCAAGACAGCTCTTCATGAAGATTGCGGTCGTTCAGCCTCTCATTCAGGACGTTTTCCGCTCCGGCATCACGCTCTCGGAGGCTAACCTCATGCACTTCTGCCATGAAGTCGCTGAACATAGCGTCTCAGATTTCGACTTCCCGGCGAAACAGTGCATCGTGCCGGGACGTGGTGACAACGACCGGAACGATCTGTTCCTGCCATTCGAGGGGGGCCGAATGCTGGCGATCATCCTGAGCAAAGCGTTTCTATTGGCCGACGACACGGCCATCAAGGACCCGGCGATTGTGAGCCAGATCAAGCGCTGACGCTATTGCAGGCGCAGGGGGGCGCTCGCGCGGAGGTCGCGCGACGACGCCCCGATCTCTATCTGGTACGCGCCCTCGTTGGACTTCCACCGCTTCATGGCGACGTTGTAGTAGGCAAACGCGCCTTCGTCCAGCGTGAACGTGAGATGCTTCTTCTCGCCCGGCGCGAGCGAGACGCGCTGAAATCCTTTCAGTTCCCGCACGGGGCGGTCTACTTTGGGGGCTAGGTCCCGGACGTAAAGTTGGACGATTTCGTCCCCGACCCGCTTGCCCGTGTTCTGAATCGTCACCTGCACCGGCATGGACTGGCCGCGCTTTAGGATGGGCAGGAACTTCAAGGCCGAATACGCGAATGTCGTGTAGGACAGGCCATAGCCGAAGGGAAACAAAGGCGCGACGTGGGCCTTGTCAAAGTGCCGATAGCCGACGTAAATCCCCTCGGCGTACGTCACCGTGCCATTCGTGCCGGGGTAATTGCCCCAGTCGGGGTAATCCTCGCGCTTGTAGGCCAGCGTGTCAGTCAGCTTGCCCGACGGGTTGACGTCCCCGAACAGGACTTCGGCCACGGCTGTGCCCGCATCCTGTCCGGCATACCAGGGTTCCAGAACGCCGGGCACGCGGCCCAGCCACTGGTCCATTAAAATGTGCGTCCCGTTGACCAGCACGACAATCGTGTTCTTGTTCGCCGCGGCGACCGCCTGGATCAGCTTGTCTTGATCGCCCGGCAGGTGCAGGCTGGGTGGGTCCAGACTCTCGCCCTCAATGTTATTGTCCAGGCCAACGACCACAACGGCGACATCCGCCTTCCCCGCCAGAGTGGCCGCATCGGCGATAGACGTCCCGGCGGCCGGAGCGGTGCGCGGGCAGCCCTCGGCGGACGTCACAGCGATCTTGTCCCCGGCCTTCTTTTTCAAGCCGTCCAGGACGCTGATGGAATAGAACGGCTGCACGTCCGCACTCCAGCGCCCACCCAAAGAGTTGACGGCCGCGTTCGGCCCGATGACGGCGATCGTCTTGATCTTCGCCCGGTCCAGCGGCAGTAGCCCGCCCGCGTTTTTGAGCAGGGTGATGCCCTCACGCGCGACTTGCAGAGCCAGCCTCTGGTGTTCCGGCGTGTTCAGCGACCCGCCGACCGGCGGGTGACCGTCCAGCAGGCCCGTCCGCACCATCA
>JAYTRQ010000444.1:0-4565 GCA_043746125.1 Armatimonadota bacterium
CTCGGCGTCCCGGTGGTCCGGCTCTTCTTAATGATGAGAAGGACGCGGGGGACGGCCGCGACCTTCGGGTCCGGCTGGATGCTGCCACCGATGGCGGAGACGAGCGTCGGCGCGGCGACAGCGGGCGTTCCGGTGGCACCGCCGAAGCTGCTGGAAACGGACGGGTTGCTGCTCGAGATCAGCTCGATGGCCTGCACGATGGGCGGGTCCCCGGAGACGGGGTTAAAGGCGACGTAGACCGACCCGGCCGGGGCAAGGCTAAACCCCTTGGCGTCGGGCAGGGGAGACGTCAAAGCATTCGCCACAAAGTCGTCCACGACGGCCGTGTTCTGTCCGATGGGGATGACTTTGGGGACCAGGGCCTTGTCGGCCCGGACGAACGCAGTGGCGACGGTGGTCCCTGTGGCGGGCGTGTTAACGACGGTCACGGCCTGCGACTGGGGCGTGAAGCCAGGCGCGGTGAACTGGAGTGTGCCAGCCCCGGTGGGCACGAGCAAGGAGTAGTTGACCGGATTGCCGTCGCCATTCGGGGCGGCGGGTGAGGTGGTCGCGGCGGTGGTGTTCGTCATCGCGATCACCACGCCGGCCGCGTTCAGGAACTTCACGGTCGCGCCCGAGATCGCCAGGAGGGAGACCGAGTTTGTGACCAGGCCGCCAACCGTCCCAACCGCGGCTCCGCTGGCGAGAGCGAAGTTCGCGGTGGTCGTCGTGTTTGCCGCTACCGGCTGCTTCACGACCGTACTGACCACATAGCCCGACGTCGGAGGGGGCGTGGCCGTGACGTCATAGGTGCCGACCGGCACGGTGGCCGTATAGGTCCCGTCCGTTCCGGTCGTGATGGGTGACGGGTTCGTGCTGACGCCGACCCCGGTCACCGAGTCGGTGAGAGTGATGACGACACCGAGGACGGGCGTCTTGCCGCCAGCGTCGGTGACAGTCCCGCTGAGAGTGCCGGTCCCCTGCGGCAACGTGAAGTCGGCACGGACGGCGGAGCCGCTGGTGACGTTGACGATCTGTGTGAGTGTGCCGAAGCCTGGGTTGCCGGTCGGCGTGGCAGTCACGAGGTAAGTGCCACGGGCCAGGCCGCCGGAGTAGTTGACCGGCAAGGTGGCCCCGGTCGGGACCGTTGTCGTGCCACTCGTCACCAGGGGACTCGGGTTGGTGGCGATGGTCGCGCCGGTCGTGTAGTCGGCGACGGTGAGGGTGACACCGGCGAGGGGATTGCCGGTGGCGTCCTGGACCAATCCGAGAAGGCGTCCCGGCGCGGCCTGGGCTTGCTGGACAATGTCAATGGTGGGCGACTGAGTCGGCTGCCCGGTCGTGGGGTTGGGCACGATGACGGTCTGCGGGACGCCGTTGATGCTGATGCTGAAGACACGCTGGCCAGACTTGGTGTCCTTGGGGTCGGACAGGTGCAGGCGGACCCGGTAGTCTGCGCCCGGTGTCAGGAACTTGAAGGTGTATTGGAAGGTGCCTGACCGGTCCGTCTGGTAGACGGCGGGGGGCGTGAGCGGGTCATTAATCAGGTTGACGACCGGCGGTGGGGCGGGCGCGTCAGCGGTGCCGCCGTTGACCTGGACGGGTACGACGGACTGACCGTTGGAGTTTAGGAAGAAATTGTCCGGCTTGTAGTCCTGGCTCGGGAAGTTCGGGTCCGTGACCTCCAGCCCGCCCGAGTTGATCTGATACACGGGCGTGTCGTTGAGGTTAGGAACGGCCGGCGTGGGAACGGACGGGACGGGGGTGGTGCCGGTCTCATTGGAGCGTCCAGACTCTCCGCCAGCGTCAATGTTCTGGAGGACGGACAGGTAGAAAATGTCATGCGGCGAGGTCGGGCTGGCCCCGCGCGAGAAAGCGATGTACTCCGTACCGGGGGCCGGATTGAGGTAGACGTTCCGGCGGGGCGACGACCAGGCAGGACCGAAGTTATCGGTGCTGGTTACGGTAATTGGGAGGCCGACCGTGGTCCCGGTCGGGACGTTAGTGGGGTTGCCGAAGCCGATGCGACCGCCGCCGCCGATCAGGAAAACGTTCCGCAGACTGCTCGTCGGTGTCGTGGTCGCGAGCAAGGCGGTGTTAAAGTTGGAGGAGGGGGCGACGTTGGTCTGGGCCAGACTAGGCGAGGTCGAGGCGAACGCGATGAGCTGCCCGTCCTGAGAGTAGGCCGGGTCGGTGTCGTCGGCGGGGCCGTCGGTCAGCTTGGCGGGCAGGGAAGCGGCGGCGCTGTTGAAGCCGCCCGTGCTCTGGTACAGGAAGTACAGATGGAAGCGCCCTGTGTTTGCGCCCTGGTTGCTGTGGGCCGAGAAGATGATCTCGTCGGAGTTGGTCGGGTTGAACGTGGGGCGGCCGACGCTGTCGAAGCCGGTCCCGCCCTGTGCCTGCGCGAGCGGGTCATTGGTCCGAATGGTCGGCGAGACGAGGGACGCGACGTTGGTGGTCTGCGCCGTGAACGGCATGGCGTACAGGTTTTGGGTGCCCGGCGACTGGGCATCGGACGTGAACGCGATTGCAGTGTTGTTGCCCGCGCTGAGGGCCGGGAAGAACTCGCCGTTTCCAGCCGCGCTGTCGGTAATTTGGACCGGCGTGCCGCCGTTGATGGGGATCGCCCAGAGATGGTAGCGCGTCCCGACTCCACCGGACGTCGTACGGTTGGAGGAGAAGACGATCATGGTCTCGTCTGCGGTCCAGACCGGCGTCAGGTTGGTGGGGCTCAGCCCCGGCCCCTGTGTGGGGGTGAAGCCGGGCGGCGGGTTGAAGACGTCGAAGGTCTGGACGGCTTCGTTCACTTGTGCGCCGACTGCGGCGGCGGCATGGCCCTTTGCCATTGCGCCCGGGCGCATCAGGAAGGCTTTATTGTACACAAAGCGCCCATCCGACCCGCGCTGGGTGTTTGCGGGGACGCCAGCCTCGCGGAACGTCCGCGCGTGGGTCGCTAGGGGCACCATCGCCCGCAGCGCGGCGCGGAGGGCGAGGGCCTGTCCCGTGCCGCCGCGCGGGCTGAGGGGGGCGGCCTGAAGGAATCCGGCCACTAGCGCCAGGGAACTGAGGGAGGCCAGGAGGGCGAGCAGAACGAAGGCGCGGAAGAGACGGCGGGCAGTGAGCGTCGAAAAGTTAAAAAGTGAGTTCAAGCGAGTACAACCTCCTTGGCTGCCTACGCGCGCCCGAAGCGGAGCCGGGAATGGAATAGCGGAAGGCGCGTCGTGGCGCATTCCGTTCCTGCGGCGGCTGGGGCGGCGAGTCAAAAACCAAGTGTGAATGACGAGAACGGCATCGGCAAATTGGGGGTTATCTGGCGTTTGCGCCTTTAAGGGCAACAGGTCGAACTCATCCCTCCGTCGGAGAACGAGGGAAGAGTGCGACAGCAGCTCCGGTGTGATCGTCCTGGGGCCAAGACATGTACGGACGCACGCGGGCGTCTCTGCAATGATTATATCACGCCGCGGGATTAAACGCAAGCGGTATTTTCAGAAGCGAGGAAGATTTTCTGCAAGACGCTGCCCAAGGGGGCCGCAGGAGGCTTGCCCCACGGCCAAACGGCGGCTCGCAGATCACTCTGCGAGCCGCCGTTTGATTGGCCCTCTGTGGTCAGGGCCGGACGGGTCAGGGCGCGGGGTAGACTGTCAGAGTCTGTGAGATGACATGGACGGCGCCCATGCCGCTGCCCAGGGTCGCCGTGATGGTGACCGGCGTCGGGGCGGTGACGCTGCCAGCCTGGATGCTGAACGTCTGGGTCGGGCCGGGCGTGCCGCCCTGGTTGCCGTCACCGAAGAGATTGACCGAGGCCGGTACGCTGGCAACGGCGGGATTGCTGCTAGTCAGAGTCACCGTGATACCGCCCCCGTAGTAGTTGCCGCTGGGGACGCCGCTGACCGTCAGCGTTCCTATCGTCGTCTGCCCGGAAGTGACGCCCACGGAGGCCAATGTCAAGCGAGAGGGGACGTTCGGCAGCACGGTCACGGTCGTCCTGGTGACGGTCTTGACCTTCCCGATGGCCGCAGTCGCGGTGATCGTGACCGGCGTCGGCTGGGTCACGTAGGCCGTGGTGATCGGGAAGGTCTGGGCGGGGCCGGGTGTGCCACCCTGGCTGCCGTCGCCGAAGAGATTGACCGAGGCCGGCACGCCGGCAACGGCGGGGTTGCTGCTGACCAGAGTCACCGTGATGCCGCCCCCATAGTAGTTGCCGCTCGGAGCGCTTGCCATCGTCACCGTGCCGACGCTGTTCTGGCTTCCGCCTAAAATCGCCGGCGAGGCGACGCTGAGAGTCACCGGCCCAATGGGGAGCAGGGTGATCGTCGTTGATTTCGAGACCGTGCCGACTTTGGCGGTGAGTGTGACTTTTGTGGGGACGGCGACGTAACTCGTGGTGATCGGGAAGGTCTGGGTCGGGCCGGGCGTACCGCCCTGGCTGCCGTCGCTGAGAAAGGTGAGGGAGGCCGGCACACTGGCGAGGGCGGGATTGCTGCTGGTCAGAGTCACCGTCGTGTTGCCCCCATAGTAGTTGCCGCCCGGAGCGCTTGCAATCGTCACCGTGCCGACGCTGTTCTGGCCGCCGCCCGAAACCGTGC
>JAYTRQ010000445.1:0-4562 GCA_043746125.1 Armatimonadota bacterium
CCGGAAAGCCTCGCCCGCGCGGCTGGGGACGCCCTGCGGAGCGGTATTTACGCCCAATCGTTTAGCAGCAGCCGCCTGTAATGTGATGAAATCGGTGTTGACAAGCAGATGTCAGGCGGGTGCAGTCCGCCCCTGGGGCGAAATCTTAGAAAGGGAGGAGACACAATGGTACAGATCAATCCACTTGAATCAGCCACCATCCAGCCGACGCGCGGCACTTGTCCGTCTGCCCCATTCGCCGGAGGCCCCCTCACATAACTCTTGGGTCTCAATCCCATTCGTTTCTGAGGACGCCCCCCGTGAAGGCCATGAGCCTCACAGGGGGCGTCTTTAATCTGACAGAGGGAGAAGACGATGACCTACGATTTAATCGCGAACGGAGAAGTCACGACCGACGAAACGCAAGCCGCGCCGCCACTGTGCCTCGTACATCATTTCGCCGAACGTTCGGGCCACCCGCGACCGGCAGGAGATGGGGCGGTGACCGCCACAGGAAAACGCTGGTGCGGGTCTTCGACCTCCTGCTCTTGCTGATCCTCCTGGCATCGCTGCTGGCCTGCGTAGCCGCGTTCCGATTTTGAGAGGAGATCCTGGCCCCCAATACTGGGGGAGTCAGATCAGGACCTGGCCCGTAGGGGCGGCCCCGATGGCGGCCCCTCCCCTCCTACCCCCCGCGCTCGTCATCCTGAGTTGTCTCACCTGTCCCCAATGAGCAGTCCCGCAGAGACCGGTCCACGAACGGGTGGGCGCGGTTCAGGCGCACGACAGGGAACGTCTTTCCAGCATACCGGTCTGTGTACAGCGTCTCGTATAGCACCCGTTCCTGGCCGGCCACGGCGACCAGCTTATGCACCTGCTTGGGGTTGAGCTGCCGCACCGTCTCCGAGAAGGGGATGCCGCAGGGTGGAAAAGCGCCGTCCTCGCGCCGCGTCATCAGGTTCATCGCCAGGTAGACCGACTTCATATAGCGGAAGTTTGGCCGCTCCTCGATCTCGTAGGCCATGCGGACCAGGTCGGCGTAGGCGTCCGCATGGTCCGCCAAGGGGTCGTTCGTCTCAAAGAACGGGTCCCGCGTGGTCAGAGAGAAGGCGTGCCGGTCTGAGCCGTCTTCTAAATCGCCGCTTCCCTCCGACTCGTCCTGTTCCCCCATCCGCACGGGGTCTATCTCAATCTCGTCCTCGGGCAGGGCCGCCCAATTGACCAGGTCGCGCGTGATCACTTTCATCTTCCCCTGCCGCTCGGCGTACGTGATGAGGTCCTTGAACTTCAGGAAGCCGTAGCGGGTCGTCGAGAAGTCCGGCTCGGCCGTGCGGAGCTGCTGGTTCAGCCAGGTGAACAGCGGTGGATAGTTAAACCGGGCCTCGCGCTGACGGCGCAGGAGTTCCACGATGGTGTCTACCAAGGCGTCCACGTTGGCAGGCTGGACGTTAGGAGAGATAGCGTCGGAGAACGGCAGTTGGGCGGGCGCCTCGGCGATCTCTTGATCGTAAAAGACCAGATCGTCTACTCGCTCGCCCAGGCGGCTGGATGTCGCCCACGAAACGCCGATCATCACCACGCGGTTGCCCGAATAACGCAGTGCGTTAACGGTATGGATAAAATCGGCATCCCCCGAGACCAGAATAAACGTCTTGATGTGCTTGTTGCTGAAGCTGACTTGCAGGGCGTCCGCCGTCATCTTCACGTCCACCGAGTTCTTGCGCCGCGCCTGATGTGGATCAGGCCGCGACGGCACGTAGACCGGCTCGATGCCTGCGTAGTAGAGGCTGGCCTGATCGTGGGAGCGGTTTAAGTAGTAGTCCTGCCAGTCGGCATACGCGCGGGCGACGACCAGCCGTCCGTACCGCTGCACCGTCTCCATCAAAGCCGTAATGTTCGGATCCATGTCCCGCTCGCGCAGGGAGAACTTCAGGTTTTCCCAATCAATAAAGAGGGCAACGTCGGGCCTCTCTTGGAAAGCGTTCGTGTCAGTGGGGAGAAGAGCGGCTGAAGAGATCATAGGGTTTGTAGGTTAGAAAAAAGGCGAGGAAGTAAGAACTTCCTCGCCGCATCCGTCTCTCTGCGGCCGGCAACTACCAGCCGCGACCCGCCATCAGCTCCTCTTTGGGGATCATGCTGATGTTGATGCCAACCATCGGTTCCCCTATGTCGGCGGAGATTTCCGCCAGGATCTGTGGGTCATCAAAATGCGTACAGGCAGCCACCATCGCTCTCGCCCGGCGCTTCGGATCGCCGGACTTGAAGATGCCCGACCCGACGAACACCGCTTCCGCGCCCAGTTGGCGCATTAGGGCGGCGTCGGCCGGGGTCGCGATACCACCCGCGCTGAAGTTTGGCACTGGCAGCTTGCCGGTCTTGTGCAGCTCGACGACTAGCTCATACGGCGCGCCGAGGTTCTTGGCCTCGGTCATCAGCTCCTCAAACGGCAGGCTCTGGATGCGGCGGACGCCGCCCAGAACAGTCCGCATGTGGCGGACGGCCTCGACCACGTTCCCCGACCCAGCCTCGCCCTTGGTGCGGATCATCGCCGCGCCCTCGGCGATGCGCCGCAGGGCCTCGCCCAAGTCGCGACAGCCGCAAACGAACGGCACTTTGAAGGCGTGCTTGTCAATATGGTAGGCATCGTCCGCCGGCGTCAGCACTTCGGACTCGTCAATGAAGTCCACGCCTAGCGCCTGCAATATCTGCGCCTCAACGAAGTGCCCGATCCGGGCCTTCGCCATGACGGGGATAGTCACAGCATCCATGATGCTCTTAATCATTTTCGGGTCGGATGACCGCGCCACGCCGCCGTCGCGCCGGATGTCTGCCGGGACTCGTTCCAGCGCCATTACGGCCGTCGCGCCCGCTTCCTCAGCGATGATCGCTTGTTCCGCGTTGACGACGTCCATGATGACGCCGCCCTTCAGCATTTCGGCCAGGCCCACCCTGGTCTTCCAGGTAGACTTCTGCTCTTCCGCCATAACCCCACCGTCCTATCTAAATATCGAGAACTGTACTCTAGTTTACCCGATATGAGGGCCTAATGGCAAGCTAAATCTGTATTATAACATCGAATTAGTGACCTTAGTGTGAGGCGCTGGGGCTTTCTGAAAATGCGGCTCCAGCGTCGCCATCTGCGGGCGATCCTGTCCGTTCTTAGGTTCTACAGTGAATATGTAGTCGCCCCACCATGCTCCTGCGGCCCACCAGGTGAAACCGACCCAGACATCCCGGTTTTGCTCCATATAGGTCAGCATATCTTTTGTTGCCAGCAGCGCAGTTGGATTATTTGCGGCCCCGAACTCGCCCAGAAATCCCCGTTGATGATGCTGTCGACACCAGAGAGTGAATGCTTTGAGCCTCTCACTGCCGATAGTCGCGCTGACGGCTTCAGGATGCGTGCCGGAGCTGTCCGGGTCCAGGTACTGATGCGCCTCGAAAATGTAGTGATTCTGCGGGTCAACAACTCCGAGCATGGTCATCGAATTTCCGCTGCCGATCCAGCTGTATGCACCAGTCCAGGCGATCCCTGGCACGAGAATTAGGTTTTTGGCGCCCACTTTGCGTATAGACGCAATCGCAGCGTTGGCCGCGCTCAACCATTGTGCTCCTGGCATGTCGTACGGCTCATTCGCCAGTCCGAGCCAAACGCGCGAATTTCTCGGGAACTGCGCCGCAAGTCTGCCCCAGAAATCGGCGAAAGCAGCATTAGGCACCTCCGGGCTGCCGACGACCTTGCCGTAGAAGCGGGCAGAATCGTGCGGGTCGAGCAGTACGACTTGTCCGCGGGCATTTGCCGCCTTGACCACGTCCTTGATTCTGTTCAGTGCGACTGTGTCCAGTGGCTGGTTCAGCACAGGCTGCAGATCCACCCAGCGAAATGGGAAGCGTATGACATTAGTACCCTTCCCTGCGAAATAGTCCAGCTCACTCTCTGAGGGGAAAATGTATTGTGTCCCATACGTAGCGACCACGCCAGGTTTGCGATCGCCGAAGCAACCGCAGGCAAGATTGACACCCGTGAAGAGCAGGGGTTTGGCTGCGCGGCGAACAATCACGGGTTTCTGCTGGGCAGTCTGAACCGGATCTGTGAGCTGAATAGCATCGGCGTATTTGACTGCCGCCCACCTGCGGCCGCTCGCATGCTGATCGGTGTAAATATTCTGCTGAGCCTGCACCGGAGTGCTGCTCTGAGTCAGCAGAAGCAGCGTAGCGCAGACCAAGGTGAGCAACTCGGGTAGACGTGGTTTGATCACATTCTTCTCCATTCGAATTTCATAGACGCTTAGGCATAGGGAGATTGGTCGAACTCATATTCGAGACATTAAAAGCCAAAGCTTCTATTCCTGAATACCCGTTGGGTGGGTTCTGAAGGATGTGATAACATCTCGTGGCGGAAGCAGCCGCCCAGGTCAGAAGGTTGTGGCGCTGGAAACTACGGTGCTTTTCAGTCCATCGTTAGGTGCCAAGGGAACAACTGCAAAAATAGTGTACCCGCTGATTGCGGAAATATTACTGCCATCGAAGAGAGTGCCGACCACTCGGTCTCCAAATCCCGTTTCAGGGCCACAGTTTACAGA
>JAYTRQ010000446.1:0-4560 GCA_043746125.1 Armatimonadota bacterium
TCAAACTAATGCCTGCGTATGTCCATAGAGGTATTGTGGACGAAAAAGTTTCACGCCGCGCCAATCGGTGCCCAACTAGTAGAGCCATCACCGGATACAGCGGAAACACGTAAGTGATCAGTTTGCTCTGCGATGCCGAAAAGAACACAAAAACCAGTGTGATCCAGAGGCCAAAGAACAGGGCCGGTGAGACCGACCGCTCCTCCCGCCGATCTTCCTTCACCTGCCGCCAGGCCCAGACAAGCGCAACTGGTAGAACGAGCGACCACGGGAAGAACCCGCCTAGCAGTACAGGCAAGAAGAACCAGAACGGGCTTGTTTCCTTGTGTTCTGCCGACAAGTAGCGGGTGACGTTGTTGGCTTCCAGAAAGCCATCGATGAACAACCGCCCGTGCAGGTGGATCATTCCCAGAAACCAGGGCAGACCGACCAGGAGACAGAGCGCAAACCCGCCCCACAGGGCCGGCGACAGCAGGCGCTTCGCCTGCCGTGTGAGGCACAGGTACGCGAGCGTCTGAACGCCGATCAGCACTAGGGCGACCGGCCCCTTCGTCAGCATACCCAGGCCGGTCATCACGCCCGCGAGTGCGATCCAGCGGCCCCGCCCAGTCGTCGTCCAGGCGTACAGACCAAGTAATGCCAGTGTCAGCGTTGCGGCCAGCGTCATGTCCGTCACCGCCGCGCGGGCCAGCAGGAAGAACTGCAGGCAGGTCGCCAGCACGAACCCGGCCCAAAGCCCGACGTTAGGGATGCCTGGGAAAGCTCGCCGTGCGAGAGCGTAAGTCGCGGCGACCAGGACCACGGCTAGAAGCGCGGAGGGAAAGCGGGCGGAAAACTCCGAGACGCCGAGGCTGTGCATGGAGAGGGCGGTCAGCCAGTAGAACAGCGGCGGCTTGTCGAACCACGGTAGGCCGCCATAGTGCGGCGTCAGCCAGCCGGACCAGCTCGCCCGTGCCATCTCCCTGCCGACCTGCCCGTAGACAGGCTCATCCACGTCAATCAGCGGCAGGCTGCCCAGGCTCCAGAGCGAAAGCAGGGTTGTTCCCAGAAGGAGCAGTGCGAGCCACAGCCGCTCCCGACCGAGGGGCGGCGGCAAACTTGTGTTTTGGAATCGGATAAGCAATTATACCGGAGGCGAGTGCGGGAAGTCAAACGCTGCTCGCCAGGCGTGATAAAAGGCGGCCATGGAGACGAATCGGTCTGCTCGGTCCGTGCGGCAGGCTTGAGCGACCACGTCAAAGAGGGCCCTCGGTCCGCGGAACGCATGGACGCTGAGAGTGCCGTCGGATAATAAGACTAGAGCCGTTCGGCTCATGACGAATACGGTCGTTTGATCGTCTATGCGTGCCCCTCGCTCAAACTCTTCGGGTGCCATGAAACGGGTCGAACCAAACATTTTGCCCCTCTCGTTGCGGAACGGGCCGTCGCGGTACATATCGAGGTCCACAGTCCAAAGCTGCCCCGTTACGAAGTTGTACAGGAGGGAGCCGTCATAGAAGTCCCCCGCGACCCAGCCTGCCTCCGAAAGAAGCGTATGCAAGCTGAACACATCGCCGAGGCAGGTTTGTATGGTGATTGGCGGCAGGCCTCTGAACCGCTGAAACGAGGATTGAGGATCATCACGGCGTTCGCGAGGAACGCCGAGAAGTTCCCCTTGAAGCCAAGGGTAGACGAGCATCGGGCCGTCAGGCGATTCGATTACTCCCAGCAGCTTGGGCAAAAGTGGGTGGCTCACGCTAGCATTCAGACGTGCCGCATTTCGCAGCAACTCCACGCGGCCCGTGTGGTCAATGGATGGGCGTGTGTCACCCATATGCCCCGCCGTCTTGACGAAGTAGTGTTCTTCCCCCACTTGGACGCCATACGAGACGTTGCCCGAGCCCTGCGTTTGTGTACCATACTCAGCGAAGACGACCCCGACCGAGCGCAGATACTCGCAAGGCGATTCAGTTATCTCTGTGTACCCCAACAATGGGTGAGGCATTGGGGCTCCCTCAATCGGTAACGACGGTAGGCAGACGGCGCTTCCAGCGCACCCATTGGAAGCCGAGCAGGACCAACAGCGTGATAGCTTCCAGGACGTAGGACAGGTTAGCAGAAATGCCCGCCGTCCGTTCCATACTACCCGATCCAGCCGTCAGGGCGCCGAAAAACAAGGCGGAGGCGATAATGCCGTAGGGGTTCAGGCGACCCAAAAGCGCGACAGCGACGGCCGTAAATCCGTAACCGGGCGCGTAGTTCTCGTAGAGCGTTCCCAGCACACCGGAGAGTTCCACGGCACCCGCAAGCCCGCATAGCCCGCCGCTCCAGAGCATGGCCGCTATCCGGGACCGATCCACGTCTAGACCCGCCACCCGCGCCGCCTCGGGGTTTGCGCCGACGACGCGCCAGGTAAAGCCCGTCAGTGTCCGTGACAGCAGGACGGCCACGGCAACGGTCAAAGCCAGAGCCAGCGGTAGGCCCGCGTGCAGCGTTGTCCCGGCCCAAAGCGTCGGTAGCACCGCGTTTGGAGGAAGGGCCGTCGTCGCCGGCTGTGCGTGACTCCGCTCCTGCATCGGTCCGTGAACCAGATACGACAGCAGTTGAGCGGCCACGAAGTTCAGCATGATGGTGCTGATGACTTCAGGCACGTTCCGCCGGACGCGCATCCAGCCTGCCAGCCCGGCCCAAAACGCCCCCGCGATGGCTCCGGCCAGCAGAATGAGAGGGATCAAGAGAGGAGCAGGCAGACCATCCAGGGCGTAGGCGCCTAGTGCGGAGGCCGCGAGCGCGCCGACCAGAAACTGGCCTTCGCCGCCGACGTTCCACAGGCGTGTTCGGAACGCAATCGCGACGCCTAGGCCCGTGAGCAGCAGAGGGACCGTTTTGGTGAGCGTATCGGCGACTGCGTAAGAACTGCCGAATGCCCCCTGTGCCAACGCGATCATCGCTATGCGTGGGCTTTGGCCGGTGAGGGCGATCACCAGGAGGGTCAGGCCGAACGCAACGACCAGCGCGGCCAAAGTCCGTAACGTTCCGCGCCCGAGCTCAGCCACTCCGGCCGCCCATCATCAGCCCCAGAGCCTCGCGGGGCGTGTCCGGCGGCACGATCCCGATAATGCGGCCCTCGTACAGCACGGCGATCCGGGTGCTGAGGGCGATTACCTCGTCCAATTCGGTGGAAATAAGCACAGTCGCGCCGCCCTCCGCCTGACGCCGACGCAGTTTATCGTGGACGTAGGCCGTCGCCGCGACGTCCAGGCCGCGCGTCGGACTGACGGCGACCAGCAGCACGGGCTTGCGCCACAAGGCGCGAGCTATGACGACCTTCTGCTGGTTCCCGCCGGACAGTGACCGAGCCGGGAGGCTCAGGTCGGATGTACGGACGTCAAAGTCTCGCGCCAATTCGGCGGCGAATGTGGCTAAGCCGGCCCGGTCCAGAAATAGGCTGCCGAGGCCGCGCCGGAAGCGGGGCAGGTTCGCGGCTTCCAGCGTCAGGTTGTCGCTGACCGAAAGAGCGAGCGCCAGCCCCTGCGTGTGTCGGTCCGGCGGGATCAGTCCGATGCCTAATTTCTCCAAGTCGCGTGGGCTGAGACGGGGAAGTTCGAGACCGTTCAGAATAACGCTTCCCGATTGCCAGGGGCGCAGGCCAGTAAGGGCGGCAGCAAGCTCCGCCTGTCCATTGCCATCCACGCCGGCGAAGCCCAGCGTCTCGCCGGGCTGAAGGCTGAAAGAGACATCCCGCAGGGCGACAGCATCCAGCCCGCCCTGAGTGGCGAGGTCCGTGACGGTCAGAATTGGGGCAGCGTCATCGGGAACGAGCCGCTTAGGGGCAGGGTTCCCCTGTCCTCCCATGTCTTCAACTGCGCCGCTGTTCCCCACCATCCGCCGCGCCAAGTCTTCGGGGCTGGTCTCGGCCACAGAGACTGTCCCAACGTTCCGCCCGCGACGCAGCACGGTGACTCGGTCACACAGCGCCATGACTTCGTTCAACTTGTGAGAAACGAAGACGAGCGACTTACCTTCCGCCCGCAGGCCCCGCAGAACCACGAACAGCTGCTCGATCTCGGTCGGCGCGAGTACGGCCGTCGGCTCGTCAAAGAGTAAAATCTGAGAGTGTCCCAGCAGAACCTTTAGAATCTCGACCCGCTGCTGTGTCCCCACGGGCAGATCGGCCACGCGGGCGTCCAGCGGGAGAAGCCAGTTCAGGCGTTGGCAGAGCTCCCGCGCCTCTTGCAGTGGCGGATGCCTTTGGGGGAATGCGAGGGCGATATTCTCAGCGACCGTGAACGACGGCACGAGCAGGAAGTGCTGATGCACCATGCCGATGCCTGCTCGTGCCGCCTGGTCGGGGGAGGCAAGTTGGATGGGCTGCCCCTCCAAGGTGATTTGCCCTGACGTCGGGGCGAAGAGGCCGCGCAGGATGTTCATCAGCGTGGACTTCCCCGCACCGTTCTCGCCAAGCAGCGCGTGGATCTCCGCATGATGCAGGTCGAAGTCAACGCCGTCCAGGGCCAGGGTGCTGTCGAAACGCTTGGTGATTTCGCGCATCGTCAGGGCAGGGGGAGGCATGAGGATTAA
>JAYTRQ010000447.1:0-4547 GCA_043746125.1 Armatimonadota bacterium
GCTGGCGGAACATAGGCGAAAATCGTTTGATGGCCGGAGCCAGCCTCGTCCTGGAAGCCTTCTCCCAAGACCCCACGCTTGGGCGGGTCAGTTCGGGGAGGGTGGAAAACGTCTTTTTCCCAACAGTGAACTCGGATGGCACTCTCCAGGAAGGCGAGCCGATGAACACCGCGCTGCGCTTGGCCGTCCCCCCCGGCGCAGACCTTGTCGTCGCGAGCGTCCGGCTCTCGGGCCAGGGGACGGTCACGTTCTCCGGCCTGGCCCTCACGTCTGAGGCGGCCGATGCTGATAGGATGAACGATGCCCTGGTGGACGACATGAAGGCAAGGGGGGATGTCCGCTCGTCCGACATTGAGCAGGCGTTCCGGCGCGTGCAGCGCCACCATTTCCTGCCGGGAATGAACTGGGGGCGCGTCTACCACGACGACGCCATTGGGACCCACTTCGCCGACGGCACCGAGATCGCTATCTCGTCTTCGAGCCAGCCGAGCCTCATGGCACGGATGCTGGAACAGCTTCAGATCGCGCCGGGAATGCGCGTCCTGGAGATCGGGGCGGGCACGGGCTACAACGCGGGACTATTGGCGACGCTGGTGGGGGGCGGCGAGAATGTCTGGACCGTGGACGTGGACGAGCCGTTCTGCCGGGAGGCGCGAGCGCATCTCGCCACAGCGGGCGTGCCCAACGTCCACGTCGTCTGCGCTGACGGCTGGGGCGGCTGGCCGGAGGCTGCGCCTTACGACCGCGTCATCCTGACGGTCGGCGTACACGACATTTCGCCGCATTGGTTCGAGCAGCTACAGGAGGGTGGCCGCCTGGTCCTGCCCTGGGGCGCCCCCAACACGCAGCAGCGGGCCATCGCGTTCCACAAGGAGGGTGGCGGCCGCCTGGTCATGGAGAGCCTACACTTCTGCGGCTTTATGAATCTGCGGGGCGAGCACCAGTGGTCACCGGAGGGCGAGGCGGAGGCGCATAACTGGAAGGACTGGCTGTTCCTTGGCCAGCCCGAAGGCGACCCGGCCGAACTCATCGCCTACCCCCTCGGCACGGCCCCGCCTGTCGGCGAAGGGCAGCATTCGGTGAGGCACGGCTTGTTTGAGTACGTCGCGAAGTGGGCTTGAACGGCGGCTATTCTGTGCGGCTTTTGCCGGCCCAACCGTCCTCGGTACATTCATACTGTGAGCCGCGATTGCTCGCCTGCGTTAAGCGCGAGCCTCGGCGGGGCGTTGCCGCCGGGCATTGAAGCCGGGCCGTAGCGCGTTCCGGGCACCGAGGCGCCCGTCTAGTAGGCTTCGCCGACCGTCCAGGGGACGGAAGAGAGGAAAGGCCTATCTGTTCTTCCGTCCCCTGGATGGTCGGCCGCAGGCTTTCCAGACGGGTACTTCAATACCCGGCTCAAAGGACCATAGTCATGCCCCTCCGAGTACCCAACTCCTTCTGCCTTATCGGTGCAAGCCTCTTGCTCCTCGGCTCCCAAGCCGGGCGCTCCGCGCCTACCCTCCCGATTCGGCCGGTCTTCCCCGCCGACAACGCCTGGAACCGGGACGTCTCCAAGGCACCGGTTGACCCAAACTCCGCCGCCCTCATCGCGGCCATGAACCCTAGCCACGCCCTGCACTGTGACTTCGGAACTCCCTACCAGGGTCGGCCCAACGGCATCCCCTACATGGTCGTTTCCGGCAACCAGCCGCTCGTGCCGGTCACCTTCCAGTACGCAGGCGAGTCGGACCCAGGCCCCTACCCTATCCCGCCCGATGCGCCCATCGAAGGTGGGCCAGACGGCGACGGCGACCGGCACGTCCTGGTCCTGGACCGGGATCACTGGAAGCTGTACGAGACGTGGGACTCGCACCCCAACGGCAAGGGCGGCTGGCGGTGCGGGTCAGGCGCGATCTTCGACCTTTCCTCGGACGCACTCCGTCCGGCCGGGTGGACGTCCGCCGACGCCGCCGGGCTGCCGGTCTTCCCCGGCCTGGTCCGCTACGATGAGATGATGGAAAAGCAGGAGGTCACACACGCCATCCGCTTCACCGTCCGCCGCAGCCGCCGGGCCTATGTGGCTCCCGCCCGCCACTTCGCCAGCCGCTTGACGGACGCGAACCTGCCCCCGATGGGCATGCGCGTCCGCTTGAAGTCATCCGTGGACATCTCCGGGTTTTCGCCGACGATGCAGGTCTTACTGCGTGCCCTGAAGAGGTACGGCCTGATCCTGGCCGACAACGGCAGCGACTGGTTCCTGAGCGGCGCCCCCGACCCACGCTGGAACGACGACGATTTAGGTACCATCCGGCGCCTGCACGGCTCGGACTTTGAGGTCGTCAAGAGGGGTGAGGTCGTAACACAGTAGGAGAAGACACTATGGCAGCATCGTTTACATCCACGAACCAGACCCTCAGCGGGGCGGGATTCCACCACATCGCACTTCGCGCCCGCGATTTTGAGCGCTCTCTGGCATTCTATACCGAGGGTCTGGGCTTTACGCTGGGCCACCAGTGGGGGGAAGGGGCGGGGCGGATCGCCCTGCTGGACATCGGCGACGGCAACTACGTCGAGCTGTTCGCCAGCGAGACGGGCCAGACGCCGGACCCGTCGCGAGACGTGCCGGCCCCCTGGCCCTACTTCCATCTGGCCCTGCGCTCCACAGACGTGGACGCCGACATCGCCCACGTCCGTGCCTTGGGCTGCCAGATCACGGTCGAGCCGAAGAGCGTTGAGGTGAACGGTAAGACGATCCGCGTCGGCTTCTTTCTGGGTCCCGACGGTGAGGTGCTGGAGTTCTTCCAGCATCAGGCCGGCGAGGGCGAGACGTCGCTGTAAGAAGTCAAGGAAGCACGGAAGGGGTCGTGACCGGGTCCGGCAGGGCGTAGACCGTCGTTTGGGGGAAATAGGCGGACCAACCATACCATTCGGCCTGGAGCGAGACGAGCCGCGTGAGCTGCCGCCCCGCCAGAGGGCCGGCCACGCCGCGCCCTTCCACGGTCCATTGGGACTGCGTCTGCCGGTCCGTGAAGAGACTGGCCGCACTGGGGACGCGTGTGAAGTCCAGCGTCCGGTCGTCCAGCCGCCGGTCGAATGCGGCCCCGGTCTGCGGATGCGGAGTGTAGAAGGCGACGAGCGGGGTGTGGCCGACCGTCTCTTGCACCACGTCCGAAGCCCCCGCGAGAGCCGCGTAGGGGTAGGCGCGGGCCTGCCCCTCGACGCGGACGGCCAGCACGAGGGCGCTGGGGGCCAGGCGGTCGTCACGGAGACCGGACAGCGTGGGGGCGAACATCGGCGGCAGGTAGTCTTGCCCGCTGATGACTTTATGGGAGTAGTAGCGCCGGTAGCGGGCGTCCCAGGCGGGTGTGGTAGTCTCTGGGTGCAGGCGCTTCCACTCGCCCCAGGTCGTATTGACGACGGGCAGCGCGGTCAGTGTCCGGCCCTTGTCCGGCCCCAGCAGTCCCTCCCCCACCAGATGCGACCAGACCGTTTCCGTGCTGGGATCAATCATCGCCATGACGCCCCGGAAGAGGCCGAAGACGTTGAACAGGCGGCGCTTGCCGTCCAGCACGGGGTCATAGGCCACCCCGCTGTTGCAGACGCTGCAATAGGTGACAGTGACCGGCTTGCCGCCCAGCGTGTCATTGACGATGTGGTGCCAGGCGATGAAGCGGGCCGGGTACGCGCGGCTCACCCCGTTCAGGGTCAGCCCCAGCACCTCTTCGTCGTCCCCCAGTTCCGTAAGCTGCGCGGCGGGAATAATGGTGGGGCCTGTGAGCGCCTCAAACATCCCCCGGAAATCGCCATACTGCCCTGTAAGACCGGGAATGGGCGCGAAGCCGGGCGCATGGGGCGGAACGACGAGAATGCTCTGCGGCGTGTCGAGCGGTGCGGGATCGGCCCGTACCAGGGGGACCAGGCCCACCAGCAGGAGACAGACCATCCACGGAAGTCTAAACGAAGGGAGTACGTTCATAAGAGTCCTACGGGGGGGCATAGCCGTTAGCCTTTGGCCGGAGCGGGAATGGCATAGCAGGCGACGGCTCAGATTTGGCTCAGGTTTCCGTTCATCGGATTCTCCGAAGTCGGCACAGTCATTGTACCCGAAGAAAACGTCTACACCCCTCCCGCCTAGCTTCCGGCGTTGCGCCGGGCAGGGGCATGCTAAAGCCGGAACATACCAAACAGCCCGGTGACCACAGAGACAACCATCAGCAGAGCGAAGAAGCCCATCAACATTGGTGACGATGAGGCAAGAACCCAGGGCTGAGACCCTATGATTCTCCCAATAACGATCCTCCGATGCCGATGCCGCAGCGGTCTAGCGGCACACCAAAACGTAGTCCTTTTTAGACGTCACACAGCCGGTACGCCGCTTCCAGAGCGGCAACCGGATCGCCCTTGGGAATGAACTCGTGGCCGACGTAGCCCCCGCAGCCTGTCTCGGCGATGGCCCGCAGAACCGGCACATATTGAATCTCTTGCGTATCATCCAGATCATGCCGGCCGGGGACGCCCGCCGTGTGGTAGTGGCCGAACCAGGCGTAGTCCTCGCGGATCGTTTGAAT
>JAYTRQ010000448.1:0-4536 GCA_043746125.1 Armatimonadota bacterium
GTGGCCGTCCACGAGGTGTTGGTCGCCAATACGCACATCCACCGCCTGACGATGGAGGCGGCCGAGACGCACGTGATCCGGGGGGCGGCCATCGCAAACGGCATGATCCCGATGATCGGCGACGGCATGGACAAGGTGCGGCAGGGGCTAACGCCGCTGGAAGACGTCCAGCGCAAGATCGGCGTGGCGCTCACGGATTAGGCACGATCACTCCTAGTTGCATGGTATAATCTGCTCTGTGGCCCTAACGCCTTGCCGGGGACCGGAGGAATTGACCATGACCGCACTGCTGGACGAAGCCATCCGGGAAACGAACTCTCTCCCGAACGGTGAACAGGACTTCCTCGCGTCCCTGCTGCTGGAAAACATCCGCGATGCCAGGCTCTGGGACAGTCAGTTCGATGCCTCGAAGGACGTGCTGGAAGAGATGTTCGACGAGGCGATGGAAGAGTATCGGGCAGGCCGCACCAGCGCGGTTAACGCCTAACGATGCGCTCCCAGATCACCGATGCGTTCCGCAAACATTTCCGCCGGCTCCCCACAGACGCACGCCGCGACGCGCTGAAGGCTTACCGCCTTTGGAAGCAGGACCCGTCTCGCCTCAGTCTCCAATTCAAAGAGATCAAGATCACGAAGACCAAAAGTTTCTGGTCGGTCCGCACGGAACTGGGCTACCGCGCCCTCGGCACGAGGCCGGAGCCTGACCTTGTCGTCTGGCATTGGGTCGGGTCCCACGCGGAGTATGACCATCTGATCCAAGCCCGCCGCGCCCAAAAGAAACAGACTTAGAGCAAGCCCTACGTCCGGCTGTGATATGGCCGCCATTTAAGCGACAATAGCCCTATGCGGGAGCAACAAAGCGAGGGTCGAGTTGCTTCCGCTCATGGAACACTGACTGGCGAGCCTCTTGAACGGCTTCCAATCTGCCTTTATTGTAGCCAATCAACTCAGCCACAGCAGGCGTGTTGACCATTATCAATCCCACGCCGGCAAACTGGCCTGTGGAACGCGCTTGGCGAAAAATGCTTTCCGTTTGAGCGACCTTTTGTTGCTCCGTCACGATCTCTTGCTGTCCCTGCAAGGCCGTTTCTTCCAGCAGCACGGTGTAAAAGTCCGGCCAAAACCACCAGGACAGGCGCGATTTGCGCCCAGCGAGATTATTCTCCAGTTCACGCACGGAGGTACGCATTCGTATCAGCGGAGCTTCCATGTATCCACGCACAGTTTCTATCTGACCCGCGAAGCTGACGCCATACTCATGCAACGCCGTTTCCATTCGCTTGAAAGCTACCTCAAGCGGCTTGCGTTTGTACTGTTCGGCTATAGAACCACCCAGCAACGCACCGCCGACGGCGCCGCCAACAGCGCCGACTAAGGCTCCCAATGGCCCGAACATACTTCCGGCCAGCGCCCCAGCTTTTGCACCGACAACGCCTCCGGCTCCTCGCCCGACACTCTCCACAACGGTATGCTTCATAGCAACGGCAACGTCCTTGCCAAGTTTGACGGCTTGATAATTCCGATAAGCGGAAAAGCCAATTGTCACCAAAGGCAGATGCATTCCTAAACCGTGTAGGGCGTGCTCCCCATGAGACGAAGCGAGGCCCTCTTTCAGCCCTTCATGCACAGTATCATGCTTGAAACCGGCTACGTGTGCCATGTTTGCGGCCAAGTGTCCGTGAGCATCAGTCGGCACAACGTAGGTTACTCCATGATGCGCTATTGCCTCTGCTTTGATAGAAGCAATGTCTTGTACCGTCTTGACGTTCACCGGATGGCCGTCTACCAACATATCCCACACAGGATGTGTTGCCGTTGCCGCCATTTGTACGATATGCCCCTGATGCGCCAGTAGGTCAGCGACTTGCTGTTCACCAACATAGCCGGATAACCTTTCAAGAAAACCTTGCTGAGCTACGGACCCTAGTGTGTCATAGTGGCTGTGGATAAACTGAGCGAAGTCGTAACCGTTGTGTATCGGCACGGTAGAACTGAACGCTGCGGCGTTGATGACGGAAGGATCAATTTTCGCCCAGCTCCACACAAACTCGGAGGCTGTTAGTGCCCCGTAAGCGGCCAACTCCGCTTGATTTATCGGTTCACGGGCGAATTGACTTACCTGGTCACGCAGGAGGCGTGCTTCTTGCCCACCCCACTGCATCTTACGTCGCACCTGATCTCTCAGAAGAGATATACGCGCTATACGCACGAAAGGCCATCCTATGGCTAACATGAACAAGGTAAGCAAAACGTACTCAAAGCCTGTGAAAATCACCGCGATGACCTCCCTAACAAAAGCAAAACGCTACATTCTTGGCAGCCTACTAAGGCCTACTGCACAATCCATGCCAAGTAGAAGTACCTGAAACACATCATTGATTTATTCCTCAGTCGTCTCGCTTACGTCCGTCCGCGCCGCCACCCAACCCGTCTCCGACGGCGTAAGACGCCAGGAGGCGATGGCGTAGGGCGACACAAGTCCTAACGCCAACAGCATCCCCTGCCACGTAAACTGTGGTTCACTTTCGACGCCCGCCGTCTCCTGGACGCGCATAATCCACCCATTGTCGTCTTCGGCGGGCTTCAGGGCCAGCAGTTTGAGCGTGTCCGGGGCGAGGGCGGCCAGGGAGCCGGTGCGCGGCAGGTCGCCCGTGCCAGGCAGGACGAGGAGCGTGATTGGGGGCCGTTCCAGTTCTTCGGCCAGTTGGGGGAGGCGGGCGTCACCCGGCGAAAGCAGGAAGCGGAAGCGCAGTTCGCCGGTGTCCAAAGCCGGACGCCACGGCTCGGCCTCGGCGTCCAGGACGCGGTCGGTGGCGTAGCGGGTGGCGCGGACGACGCTGGCCCGCAGCGCCCCGTCTTTGCAGTCAAAACCGTAGAGGGCGTCGGAGGCGAAGCCGAACGCGCCGTCCGGGCCGGACACGCGCACCCAGCGCCCACCGGGCACTTCGCCCGTCTGGCCGCGTGTCACCATCGCGCCGGGCACGTCGAACTCGGCCTGGTCACCGGCGGGGAAGACCATCTTGAGGCGGGCGCTGCGCTCGTTCCAGAAGACGCGGGCGGACACGTCCACGGCTTCTCGGTCCCGCGCCAAGGAGAACGTCAGGTCCAGGCGGGAACTGCCGCCGGTCAGACGCACCCACAGAGACGCCCGCTCCGGCCCGGCTTCTAGAGTCTGCACCTGTGACACCGTCCAGCGGTCTCGGACGACGGACAGGTCCAGCGAGTCCGGCTCCTCACTCATGCCGCCCCACGATCCCCAGGGGTCTTCCACGGTGACGGCAGACAGCCCATCGCTGCCGAAGATCGGGCGGCCCTGGTGCCATATTTGGAGGCCGGCTGTGCCCGCCGTCGCCTCCACCCGGTACAAGCCGTTCTCGATGACGCCTGGTTCGGGGGCAGTGGCGGGGGTTTGCGGGGCAGGGGCGGACGTGGGCGACTCGACCCAGCCCAGCGTCACCACGCTCCACCCGAGGGGCGGCAGGGCTACGGGCACGACGACGCGCCGACGCCAGGGGACGTTTGTGAAGTAGTTGTTCTCCGTCTCGATCACCTGGAACGGGAGGGGCAGACCGTCCGGCCCACGCACTTCCAGGGGCAGATCGTCCGGCTGGCCCTGATAGTCGAAGATAGGCCGGGCGTCCAGGCCCGCTTCCAGTTCCACGGGGCCGACGACCTGATAGGGGTGCGGATTCCAGACGAGCAGCGCAATGGCCGAAGGGTGATCGCCTTGCGCGGGTGAGACGCTTGTATCCACGCGCCGGGCGAGGGCGTTCAGGGCGGCCAGTTCCACCGACTGGGCCTGATGGAGTGCGCCGCCGAGCCAGGCGTTTTGGTCGTCAAAGGCCCGCTCGATGCTGGAACCGGGCAGGACGTCGTGGAACGAGTTAATCAGAACGGCCTCCCAAGCGGGCCTGAGATCGAGCGCCGCCGCCCCAACCCCGGCACTGATGACGGACGAAGTCGTTTCGGCCCGCGACACGGCTGCCTCCGCCTGCCGGTAGAGAAACTTAGTCTTTGCGGCCGACACGTAGCAGCCGCGCAGGCAGAAGTTCAGCTCGCCCCGGTGCGTCGGCAGGCTGTCCGCTTCTAACCGCAAAGCCCTAAACAGCCGGTGCAGGCCCGAATGGACGACTTGAACGTCGGGATGCAGGGCAGCCCAGGCGCGGAGATCAGCGAGATGCCGCCGGGTGGGGCCGCCGCCGTGGTTGCCGATGCCGTAGAAGACGCCGACGTTTTCCAGGCGGCCTTGCTCGGCCGCGTGGAGGGCCGAATCCAGGCGTGACGGCAGCTCGCCGCGCTCACACCCGTACCAGCCCACCGAGAGCCGGTAAGCGAGGACACGCGCCCCGCTCGGACCCTCCCACCAGAATGCGGGCGAAGCGAGAGGCAGTTCCCCATCGCCCGGCCGGGTGAACGCGAAGCCGTCCATGCCTGCCCCGGCCAGGATTTCGGGCAGACCCGTACTGTGGCCGAACGAGTCGGCGGCCCAGGCGATGCGCGGCGTCTTCCCGAACCGGGACTGGAAGTAGGTCTGGC
>JAYTRQ010000449.1:0-4529 GCA_043746125.1 Armatimonadota bacterium
GGGCATCGGCAGGCGCACACGGAGGTCAACCTGCGGCTCGCCTCTTCGCCCCGATTGATCGGCTTCGGGCCGGCCGGGGGCGTCGGGCTGGGCCTGGACATGCAGAACGTATTCAACAGCCGCCGGCCGACGAACTTCAATTCGGGCTTCAGCGGCACGCGCTTCCAGCTAGGGCGGCGGGTACTGCTGACACTAACCGGCAACTTCTAACGAGAGTGAGGCGAAGCGGGGGCATCTGGGGCCTCCGCCGGACGCCGCAGCAGGTAGTAGGCCGGGCCGAACAGCGGCAGAGCGAGGGCAATCCGGCCTAGCGGGTCCTCGTCGGAGACGCCGCGCCGGGCCATGTCGTCGCGCAGGAGAGCGGGGAAGAGGAGGACCAGCAGCACGAAGTCCACGGTCATCACGTGGATGAAGTTGGAGTGCCGGAACCAGCCAGCGTAGTCGGCGAGATCACCCCAGCCGACGCCGTAGAAGAGTAGTGCGGCCAGGGCGAGGCAGACGAAAACGGCGTAGGGGCGTCCCTCAAACCAGCGCACCCAGAGTGGGCGCGGACCGAGGGCGGGCTGGACGTAGGGGCGGCGCAAGATCAGGTACGGCAAGAGGGAAAACGAGCCGAGGGCCATCATGCCCAGCGCGAACGGCCAGGCCCAGACGCGCTGCCCCCGCCCGTCAGGCAGCAGCAAGGCCCAGTACATCAGGGGGATGACGCCGAGCAGTTGGAAGACGGCCCAGACGGCCGGGTTGCGGGCGGGCCCCTGCCCCAAAGCAAGGCTGACGAACGTGACGCCGGGCAGGTCAGCTTTGGGCGCGAGGAAGGCCGTGTAGGCAACGTCGGCGGCTAGCAGTAGGGCGAGAAGCAGGCGGCGGAGGAGAAGCGGTGTCATAGGCACAGTGTACCCCGCCGCCTGCTGTCTCCACCCTCGTCAGGCGTCCCGGCGACTTCGACGAACGGAGCAGTCGTGCCGTTGTTGTCGTACCGGCTTGTGTAATTGGGCCGCGCTGGTGACGGCGAAGGTATCCACGAAGAGGCTATCGTCGTGGGCAAACGTTCCCGTAAAGGTTAGAGGAGGCTGTGCCCGCGCGGACGGCGCGGCAAAGAGGAGGAGTGCCGGCACGCAGCCGACGGAGTGGGTTCTTTCCATGAAAGTGGTTCCCTCCTTGGGAATGACGAGGTTCAAGGATGCACTGTCAGAGGCTCTTAGTGCACAATCCATGCTAACCTTGGGGAGCTGGACAAGGGGAAGAGGGAAGGCCCCCCGCCCCAATTCTGGGGAGCCGGGGGAGGAGATAAGAGGGTAGGGGGCAGAGCCTCTACCCCACACGGATGCGGCCCCTTTTCAGACGCCGGGGCGCCCGTAGCGGCGTGCCCGCGCACCCAATCCGGCCAGAAACAGCAGGCCGACTGCGAACATGGCGGCGGTCGAGGCTTCGGGGACGGGCGTCGGGCCGACGTCGGTGATGGCGACGTTATCCACCATCAGGTACTGCGATGGGGGAGACGCCAAAGTCACGGAGTCGAACGGCGTTGCCGAGGAAAAGTCAAAATGCCCTTCCGGCGAGAACACCAGCGTCTGCGGCGTCTCCGTCTCTGTTCCCACCAGCGTCTTGCCCTCGTAGGCGGAGAGGACGACTGGAGGCGCTGCGCCGACAGTGTGGTCGGTCCCGTAGTCCAGGGAGATGCCGTAAGTGGGCTGCTGGAACAGCATCACCAGGGGGTGATGTGCGCCGGAGTAGCCGTAGAGGGAGGACAGGACGTTGCCGGAGAATCGCGATGAGTAGCCCGCTTCGGTGGTCCCGACCGCAAACTGTCCGTCATCCGAGTACGGCTTTCCAGACACAGGCAGGCCGAGATCGTCCGTGAACGTGACCGTCAATCCGTTCTGGGTCAGCGTCAGGGGGCTGGCTGTCATGGCAGGCACGGCGTTGAAGTCGAAGGTCGCGGTTTGCGCCCGCACGGCGGACGGCCCCAGGAGGGTGGCCACGAGACAGGCCGCCAAAGTCATCAGAATGCGTCGAGTAGACATGAGGTCTTTCCTTTGCTTAGCGCAGAGCTCGTGTATGATACCCCTAAGATACGAAAGGAAGCATACTTTCTCCTGCACGATTTACAGTTCCTCACCCGCGTAGTTGTTTTTGATGCTGGCTGCGTAATTAAGTGCCTTTAGAAGAAGCCGCCTGGAACTCTTGACACACTTCTAGAGGAACGTTCTGATATTGCACGACGCCCCTCTCCAAGAACTCCACTTCCAATACCTGTTGTGCCGGATCGTGTCCAACTGCGTAGAGGGAGCTGGAATTGACAGGGACTCTCACCGTTATCCCTTTCGGCTCATCCCCTAAAGCCTCAGCCGCTCCTTCAGAGGCTTCCGTTCCGTCCGCTGGTTCTTCGGCGCTTGCTGGGGCCGACAGGAAGCGACGTCGCGCCCAGGGCAATCCCTGTGCGAGAGCCGATTTCATGGCGTCCTCGAACCCGTACCAATCCGCGACGACCGCGTCTACTTCCCGTTGCAGCGCGACGAACCGTCCCCAACTGGCATGAGCCTGTTAAGTGATGGCGTTGTACGTTTCCAGCCAGGAGGGGGCGACGGCGGTGTCTGGGAGCTGCCACTGCTGCGCCCGCGTCCAGATCTCGCCTTGACGGGCGGGTTCCGCGAAGAACAAGGCTAGAACCTGGTCGAATGCCTCCGTCTAGGGGTCTTCCGACGGCAGGCCGCTCCGAATAAAGCCTCGCAGGTTGAGCGTTTCCAGCATGGCGGACGGAGGGACGTAAACCCTGCCCAGGTCTTGTGCGGGCCGTTTGGCCTGATATTTCTCGACGTAATCCGTCTGTAATCTTGCCCTCTCCGCCAGCAGTTGTCTGGCAAGATCGGCAAGCCGGCCGGCCGGCGGCGAGGAGGGTGAGAATGAGTAGAGGCAGTGAGTGGTTCACTGGTATTCTCTAAGAGTCCTCTCCCATCTCGCTTAGGCTTACCACCCAAGCACTTACCTTTTTCCTCTTTGACCCCACGATTTGCCAGTACCTTCAATTACGTGTTATACTCTCATTCGATATGATTTACTCAAGCGACAAACGAACCAAAGGCGGTTCCCTTGGCCTTGGCCCTTCTGCCGAGACTTGCCCGCGCCTGGCTGAACTGCTCCAACGCTGGGGCGGGGCGCCGCTGGCCTACTTTGCCCTACTGCCCGACAAGCGTGGCCTCTTCGGAGACCACGGAGACCATGGGGATCAGGGTGGACGCGACTGGGGCATTGCCTACCGCGCCCAGGGCCGGCACGCGCTGGCCCTGGGCGATCCGCTTGGAGACCCCCAGGAGACCGAGGAAGCCGTCGGGGCGTTCCTGACCCTCTGCCGGAAGCGGCGCTGGTCCCCCGCCTTCTACCAGGTCACGCCGGACCGGCTGGATGTCTACGCGCGGGCGGGCCTGCGGGCCGTCAAGGTCGGCGAGGATGCCCAGATCCATCTGACTGAGTTCAGCCTGGTTGGCAAGCGCTTCAAGAACCTGCGGAACGATCTGCGGCGGCTGGAGAAGTCCGGCCTGACGCGCGAGGAGCACGGGCCGGACGCGCCGCCGTGCGCGTCCGTGGCGGTGGAGATGGCGACGCTGAATGCGGCCTGGCGGCGGGCGCACCGAGCACGGGAGGGCAGCTTCGCGATGGGCGGCTTCGCGCGGCACAGCGCCCTGTTCCGCGACTCCCGGTACTTCCTCGCCCGCGACGGCGAGACGGGCCGTCTTCTGGCGTTCGCGTCGTTCGTCCCCGCCTGGGGGCCGGTCGGAACGACTGGCTGGACCTTAGACCTGATGCGGCGCGGGCCGGACTCACCCCACGGCGTCATGGACTTCCTGATCGTGTCGGCCGCCCAACAATTTGGGGCCGAGGGGGCGGACGTCCTCAGCCTCGGCCTGTCGCCCCTGGCCGGGGCGAGCGAGGCTTCCGAATCCAAGTTGGTCGCTTTGGTCCGACGCCTGCTGTATACGCGTATGGGCCGCGTCTACAACTTTCAGGGCCTGCACGTCTTCAAATCCAAGTTTGCGACCCACTGGGAGGCCCGTTATCTGGTCTGCCGCCCAGGCCCGGCCCTCGTGGGAGCGGCGGGCGCGGTCCTGAAGGCGCACCTGACGCCGGGAGACATCCCGAGTCAGCCTTCTGGCCCCCGCATTGGCCGAGTGGGACGGACACAAGTGATGGCATTCTGTGGGCTGCTCCTGCTGCTGTTCACGCCGTATGAGAAGACTCTGGCGCACCGCGCTCCTCGTCTCTCGGCCCGTTTGTCCGGGCCTCTGTCGGCGGAGCGGATGGAGGCGTCTCGGGTGGTCCAAACATGGGACCGACGATCTGCGCGAGCCGGGCGAGCGGTTTGGCGACGAGCGGCAGGCCGAGTACGGGCCGCAGGCGCCCGATCATTTCCCCGGCGAAGCTGAGAAGCTCACGCGTTTTAGCCTGCCCTGCACTCCGGTCCTGAAGCCAGAACAGGACCAGAAGCAGGTGGGCGGCGTAAAAGAGCGTCGTGATCTGCTCCGCCTGCTTGG
>JAYTRQ010000450.1:0-4524 GCA_043746125.1 Armatimonadota bacterium
CCGGGCGATCCCGCCTACGATCGGGCCGCCCAAAGCAACCCGCTCGACCTCGCCGAGCTGCTGTACCCGCCCCGCCCCCTGCTGCTGCTCCACGGGACCGCCGACGAAGTCGTCTCCCCCGAAGGCGTCATCGCGCTTGAGCATAACCTGCGCCCGCATTACGCGGACCAGCCGGAGTGTCTGGAATTACATCTGTACCCGGACTTCGGCCACCACTACACGGATGACATGCTGGAACGGACGGCGGCCTGGTTCACCCGCTTCCTGCCCGCAGAGTCTACCGGCTGACTAAATCGGCTTTCCCAGATCAGCATCAAGCCTCAGAAGTAGCTCGTCCACCTCTGTGCCGCGCCCATTGGCGTAGCCGCGGTCGGAGCCGTAGACAATAAAGCCGCACTTTTCCAGCACCCGCCGCGAGGCCGCGTTATCCTGGACCACATGGGCGTAGAGTGGGCACGTCTTCAGGGCGTGCAGGAATTGTGACAGCGCTTGAGTCGCAATGCCCCGGTCCCAATACTCGCGTCCGATCCAGTAGGTGATCTCCGGCTCGCCCTGCGTCTCATACTTCGAGACGTGCCCGGCCACGCACCCCTCAAAGAGTACGGTCTGGATATCAATCGCGACATCGGCCCGGATCTTTGCCCAGTGAGCGAGAAAATCCTCCCAATCTGTGCAGTCTTCGGGGGTGAAAGCGGCCATGCGAATGGCGACCGGGTCCTGCTGATGCTCGAAGAAGACCGGCAAGTCCTCCTCCCTGACGCCACGGAGGCTGATGGGGGATGATTCGTTCTCGTTAATGGAGTGCGTCATGTCTGCAAAGGCTCTCACTATGAAAAAGCGCCCTCCGACGGCGGGGGGTGCTTTCAGACCGAAACTGGTTGCTCCGGGTCTACTGTGCCAGCGAAATACGAACGTCCGTCCCGCCCTCGGGATAATCTTCGTATGCGTTCTGGAGCGAGAAGACCATGTCCTTGAGTGTCGTCCCTTTCGGTACGCTGAACAGGACCACAAAGTCGGCCTGCGCCCCCGGCAGCATCTTTGGCCCTTCATCGGTGGAACCGCCGCGCTTGTCAAAGGCCGTCGGTGCATATGAGGCGCCCTGATCGTCCGCGAGGGCGATGTTGTGCGGGTGGATCGGACTGAGCATGGCCGACTGGGTCGAAGTCTGGCCGTTCTTCAGGCGGCACTTGACCACGACTAGCTCTTCCGTGTCGCCGGCCGGCGTGAAGTTCTGCTTGTCGGCCAGGTAGAGGCTGTCATAGGCCGCCATCCGGTCCACGCTGACGACCATGAATCGCCATTTACCGGTGAACAGCATCTGCCCGATCTTGCCCCGAGTCCCGTGCACCTCACCCGCGCCGCCCGCGACCGTCGGCGTCGTGGTATCCGCGCTGCCCGTCGTGATGGTGTACTCGCCGCCCTTCCGGCTTGCGGTCCCGTTCATGGCGCGTGCCATGTCGGCGAGTGGCACGTAGGCTCGCCCGCCGATGATTCGGATGTCCGTGGACGCCGTTTTGCCGTCCATGATCAGCCGCATCCCCGTCTGCGCCAGCGCGGCCGTTGCCAGGCCGGCCGTGGTGGCCAGCGCCGCCCACCACCCGGCTTTCTTTAGTAGAGAATCCGTGGGTTTGATCTGCATTTTCTTCTCCTTCTGTTTTTTACCGCGCAAGGGCGCTGTCAGAGGAAGATACTACCTAATTCTGTACTGGTTTCGACGATTGCTATCTCTCTGAAGCGCTATGGCTTCCGCATCAGGAAGAACAGCACGTAGTAGTAGGCGAGGGGGGCGGAAAACAGCAGGCTGTCTATACGGTCCAGAATGCCGCCGTGGCCTGGCAGGACGGACCCGAAGTCTTTGACCCCTAAGTCGCGCTTCAGTGCCGATTCGCACAGGTCCCCGATCTGCCCGAACAGGCCGCAGAGGAACGACAGCAGCAGGGCGTGGATGAGCGGCAGGTGCAGCCAGTGGCCCAGCAGGGCGCCCGTCAGCACGGACGCGGCCAGGCCGCCGAGAGAGCCTTCCCACGTCTTGCCGGGGCTGACGTTCGGGGCGAGTTTGTGCCGCCCGAAGGCCTTGCCGGCGAACAGCGCCCCCGTGTCCGACATCCAGGTGGAGGCCGTGACGAAGATCACCAGCCACTCGCCGGGCGTCGTGTGCGGGAACGGTGGGATGAGCAGAGGCATGTCGGCCCCGTTGTGCCGGATCATGCCGGGCTGCATCCCGTGGAGCAGGGTCAAATAGGAGAACAGCCAGCCAACGTACACCGCACCCAGCAGGGTCGTCCCAATCGTGACGATGGGCTTGGGGCGGCGCTTGCCAAGCTCACTAATCAGCGTCGTTAGGACAAGCACAAGCAGCAGCGCGGGCAGGTACAGGGCAAACTCGCCGCCGTTATGCGTCCAGGCGACGATCTGAAAGACGACGCAGGCCAGGCAGCCCAGGAACTCGCTCGGCTCGCCGCCTTGCCTCTTGACCGCCCGGTAAAGTTCCAGCAAGGCGATGATGGCGAACAGCGCGACGCCCAGCGCGAACGGCAGGCCGGTCGCGGCGAAGTTGATGTAGGCATAGGAAGATGCGCCCAGAATGCCGACGACGATTCGGATCAGCATGGGGCGGTCAATCAAAGAGCTGCCGGCCCGGCGCGGCGGGTTTCTGTTGGAGACGGACGAGGGCGTAGGTGTAATCATCGGCGGTGTCAATGTCGTAAGCCAGGGCCGGCGGGACGTCTAGAATGGCCTGGACCGGCCCGCCCAGCAGCCTTTCCGTGCGCCGGAGCAGCGCACCGAGGGAGAGTGTCTTGGTCAGCAACGCGAATAAGAGGCCTGGCCCGAGCAGGCCCGCCATCCGCCACTGTGATTTTCGGGTCTCGAACGCCTTGTCAAAGAACGTCCGCTGTCGGATGGCAAGGCGCGGGTGAACCAGAAACGTGCCGGCCAGCGTTACCGGCCCGGCATCGGTTAGACGGACGAACTCGGACGACGGCGCGTCCGGGTATTCTCGGTTGTAAGCCTCTGCACGGACGAGGCCTACGGTGATCTCGGCGTCAAGCCGGACCTGGGACAGAAACGCCGCGACGGCCTCCGAAGTCAGCAGAGGCAGATCGGACGCACACACCAGGCATGGTGTATCGGGTCCGGCCTCGGCCAGACCGAGCAGGACGTTCTCGGCCCCACTCGTCCCCGCTGGCAGCCACCGGTCTACATTGACAATGGCTCGCTGGACGGATTCCGGCGCGATGGCGATGATCCGGCGCACCGCGCCCGTCGCCCTCAGCGCATCCACGACATGCTGCAAGACAGGCGGGCCGTTCGGGCCGAGGGGTGCGAGGGCACGGTAAGGCGTCCCAATAACGTGGGCATACGCCGCGTCAATCGTCCCGCCCGCCGGGATCACGACGTCGGACTCGGTCACGCCGGGACCCGGAAGGGCAGTGCCCCCGGCATGAGGTAAACCGTGGCGGGCGTCGTTCCGCAGACCTCGCCATCAATCAGGAGCGGCTGCGGCGGATCCGCCTCCACCCGCAGGCTCCGGGCACGGAGCATGGTGACGGCCGGGTGCCGGACGTGCTTGCCGCTGAACACCTGGGACAACTGGAACAGCAGGGTCATCTTGGAGACCCTCTCTACGAGACAGACGTCTAAGTACCCATCATCCACGACCGCGCCGGGCGCGATCCGCATACCGCCGCCCGTCGTCTCCGCGTTGGCGAATGACACGAACATGGCCCGCGTCCGCCGGGGTGGTCCGCCGTCCAGTGTCAGCGTGAGAGAAAACGGCGTGAACTCTCTTAGGGTCAGGATTGCTCCCCACACGTATGCCAGCGGGCCGGAAAGCCCCCGGATACCCGCGTTCACCGTCCGCGCCGTCCGCGCGTCAAAGCCGGTCCCCGTCAGCACGAGGAAGTGGCGCGGCCCGCCCGTGCCTTCCCCCTCAATGACGCCGACGTCAATGCGTTTGGTGGCGCCCTCGGTCAGTGCCAAGCAGGCCGTCTCCAGATTGCCGAAGAGGCCCAGGGCGCGAGCAAAATCGTTCCCTGTTCCGAACGGAATCAGCCCGACGGCCGCGCCCGTGCCTAGAACGCCGTTAACAACTTCATGCAGCGTCCCATCCCCGCCGACGGCCACGACCAGCGGGCATCCGGCCTGAGCCGATTCCCGCGCCAAAGTCTCCGCGTCCCCGCGCCCGAGTGTGTACAGCCAGGTCCAATTTGCCGCCTTGTCCCCCAGCAGCCTTCTGATCTCGGGGACCTGCTTGCCGGCCCGTCCGCGCCCGGCCGTGGGATTGACGATGACGACTGCGTCGGTTGCTTGGGCCATGCCGGCATTATATCACATTGCCCCGCCCGATAACAAGAAGCAGGATTTTCAGCCCCCCAGATCGAACTCCTGTCTGCCACGCCTTGGGAGAAAATCATGATCCGCCTCGCCTTCGTCATGGCCGTCCACCCGGACAAGCACGCCGAGTATGAAACCCGCCACAACCCCATCTGGCCCGAGATGGAGCAGACCTTGAAGACTTACGGC
>JAYTRQ010000451.1:0-13622 GCA_043746125.1 Armatimonadota bacterium
ACGAGGAGCGCACCGAGCGGGTCCTGGAACTGGTGAAAAATCAGCATGAATACTGAGCTGCATTCCAGCAAGATGGGCCAGTCCCAGGTGCGCCGGAAATCAGAGACGCACCCGATTACGGAAACGCGCCCGAAAACGGAAGCGCATCAAATCACCGTCCGGAGTCTCACCGTGGACGTGGTACATAAAGCCATTAAGAACCTGCACCTGGGGGTTTATCCGCCTGACGGGCGGGTGAAGGTGGCCGCGCCGCTGGCGGTGAGCGACGAGGCGGTCCGACTGGCAGTGATCGAGAAGTTCGGCTGGATCAAGCGCCAGCAGTCTAAGTTCGCGGATCAGCCACGGCAGGGCAAGCGGGAAATGGTGAGCGGCGAGAGCCACTACTTCCTGGGGCAGCGATACCGCCTCCGCATCGTCTTCTGCGCGGGGGTGTCCAAGGTCGTGCTTAACAGATCCCGGATGGAGCTGCATGTGCGGCCAGAGCTTATGGCAGAGGACCGCGAGCAAGCGCTGCAAGAATGGTACCGGGCCCGTCTCAAGGAACTGATTCCGCCATTGCTGGAAAAGTGGCTGCCGGCGCTCGGGGTCGAGCTTGCGGGGTGGGGCGTCAGGAAGATGAAGACAAAGTGGGGATCGTGCAACACCAAGGCCCGACGGATCTGGCTTAACCTGGAACTTGCCAAGAAGCCCGTGCAGTCTCTGGAGTATATTCTCGTTCACGAGCTTTCGCATCTGCTGGAGCGGCACCACAATGGCCGGTTCCGCGCGCTGATGGACCAGGCCATGCCGCTGTGGCGTCTCCGGCGCGACGAGCTGAACCAGGCTCCGCTAAGCTGCGAAAACTGGGATTACTGACATAATGATCAACAAACAATCGATCGCCAGACTATGAGTGACATCAAATTATTTCAACTTGGCACCTCTCACGTGCAGGAGCTGCCCGGTCAGTCGGTAGCCGTGGAAAAGAGTTTGCAGACCTTAATCGAGCTGAACCTAGACGACTTTTTAGCAATTCGTTTTCTGGCCAGTGAGTATGTGACGGGAAAAACCCACGGCGGCCGTATCGATACTCTCGGGTTGGATGAAAACGGTTGCCCGGTCATCATCGAGTACAAGCGGGCAATCAATGAGAACGTGATCAACCAGGGGCTTTATTACCTAGATTGGCTACTCGATCATAAAGGCGAGTTCACCTTGCTGGTGATGAAACAGTTCGGCCAGCCCGTGGCCGACAGTGTAGAATGGTCCTCGCCCCGACTGGTTTGCATCGCCGGCGACTTCACCAAGTATGACGAGCATGCGGTCAGCCAAATAAACCGCAACATCGAGCTAATACGCTACAAACGGTATGGAACCGACCTGCTACTGCTTGAGCTTGTGAATGCCAAAAGCGTAACGGCTGGATCTGCAAACGCCATCGCTCCTAATGCCAATACCGTTACGAAGCAATCAGGGACGAAAGCGGTGGACAAGACAGTTACAGAACTTCTCGCCCAAGCAGGCACCGCGCTCTCAGACAGATATGGTGTCCTTCGATCCATGCTGCTGGCGCTCGGCGACGATGTTCAGGAAAGCACCCTCAAGTATTACTTCGCCTTCAAGCGTATCAAGAACTTCGCTTGCGTAGAGGTCCATCCTGGATCGGGGCAATTGCTCGTATACGTGAAGGTGAACCCGGACACGATTGCACTCGAAAGTGGTTTCACGCGGGATGTTCGTAAGATCGGGCACTTCGGGACGGGAGAACTGGAAATCCGTATCACCTCAGACACCGACTTGAAAAAGGCGGAGCCACTGCTGCTGAAGAGCTACGAGGTAAGCTAGCCTGGACCTAGTGGCAAAGGTCCGATACTGCCTCACCAAAAGGTCTGCAATAACTACGGTCAGTCGCGCCAAACTCTGGCTTTGCGTCATATTCAGGGTTTTAAGATATGTAGATTCTTACCGTCATGGTTAGGGGAGCTAAATAAATGGAGCGCAACCTCGAGAAATACTGGAAGTCCATTTCCCACGAACTGGGAAGCACTAAAGACCGTATTCGCGATCTGATCGGAGACGCCCACTGGCAAACCGATGGCGAAGCCAAGGAAGCCGTCTTCCGAAACGTCCTCAGCAACCATATCGCCGAAACTGTCCGCGTAGGGCGAGGATTTGTTTCTTATCCCGAAGCTATTTCTAATCCAGACCAACCCGTCACGTCAACCCAGCTAGATGTGTTGATCACGCACAAGCGCATGCCGACTCTCTTTAAAGACGCAGACCTAACCATTGTTACGCCCGATGCGGTAGTCGCGATAGTTGAGGTAAAAACGAAACTCGACCGAAGTGAGCCCGCACCGGATAATAATAAATCTCTCAGAGGTGCTCTGATCAAATTAGCAAAAGCCGCAGAGGAAATTCGTAAAAACGACGGGACGTACCGGTGTCAAGCCGGATTGTTCGTGTTCGAAGCGCCAGGCCAAAGAAAGAAGCCAACTGCCGACTATGATTTAGCGCTGTTGAAAGCACTGCAGGAAGCGGCTGAGGAAAATGAACTTCGGACGATCAACTGGGTGGCATGGGGTCCTCACTTTTTCGCAAGATACTGGAAAGTAGGTGAGCTGTCTGAGACAGGAGGGTTTCAAGTACAGTCTCGCTGGCACACGTACTATCTTGAAGATCTTGCACAAGGCTACTTCCTAAGCAACATTGTGTTAGAGACGCTGGACAAGATGGAACAGGATGGTGCGCCGCCCAGCACACAAAAAATGTGGTATCCGATTGAAGGTGGTAAAAGAATAAGGCGTCGATCCTTCATCGAACTGAACGGGGTGGTTCGGAGTGACTGGGAAGACTGATGATTTATCAGCGGTAGTGGCACAGTGCCGATAGTTCTGATTATCTCTAGAGCCACACCGAGCGCCTCTACAAATAGATCAAGGTGAAGACGGCACTGGACCCCCTTCGACAGTTATAACATCAGGAACTCGTAAAACTGTCGGCACTGAGCCACTAACCTATCAGCCACCTATTTGGTGTCTTCGGCATATTGAAATTGAATTCTGTATTCACTAGATTTAGAGCTTGCATGCCTGTGAATAAGTGAAGCTGTTCAAATCCTGCCTACGTTTTGAGCGGCCTGCATCGCCACCGAATCGCCAGGATCTAAACCAAACTGAAGCTGAGCTTGCTTTCTAATGTCAGAGGCACGGCTGCGAGCAATTTCTATATTCATGCGGGTTCTCTGCTTGCCATAACGATTTACGGCGATATATCGCGCGATGGCCTCGGGAGATATGAGTGAGGCTAGGTGGACGTCTAACTCCTGAAGGCAGATCCTCAATAGCTGAAAAAGAACTATTATGTCCTTGTCGTTAGGTGTGCCAGTTAGTGGCACCCTGAAGTCCAAATCCTCACGCTCGGAGGCCCATCGAGCGTTGAGAGCTGTGCCATGAGTTGATACTAACGAGGAAAATGCGGGCGGCGGAGCGATGTTGTCATGAATGAATGCGTTTCGCCGGTAACGACAGTAGCTGATTGTCTCCAAAGTACACGCTGTTACTGGCGTTGATGTTGCTACTGTCGAGTCAGCGAGTAGCCGTGCATACTGACCCTCTGGCGCACCCACAAAGTCATTCCATTCTTCTATGCATCCTGGCATCATAACTCGCAAAAGTTCGATGGCTGATGAGAAGAACTTCGTAGCAATCTCGTAGCTTGTAGAAAAATAAGCCCCAAAGGTAAGGGCACGATGCGCAGCTTGAAATTCTGGTAGCTCAGATAGCTTGATATGAATACGAGAAGAATATGGATTTCGTGCGTATATGTCAGTGGTATATGCTTGCGCAATTTTTGGACCAGAATCGTTTAGGCGGTCCATAAACTCGTGTTCAAGCAAACGGAAGAACCATTGTTGATCGTTCAGTGCTTCGAGGCGCGGCAGGATATCCGAAAGGATTGGCGTCTTGTTCATGAGGTGCTTTGAGCTCGCTCCGTATGCTTCTCGTTTGGTGTGGGATGCCGCTCGTGCGAGCAGTAGATTCACCTAGGCATGCTTTGAGTGTATCTATAAAATGTCGCCCGGCTGATGCCCAGCGTTTTACAAATATCCTGTATCGCCAGTGTTGGGTCGGCGCGCATAGCGATTGCCTGCCTTAACTTCTTTTCGTCAACCACAGGCTTGCGCCCGCCCTTCTTTCCGCGCGATCTGGCTGCTTCCAGTCCTGCTTTGGTGTTCTCGATCATGTTGTCGCGCTCGAATTGTGCGAATGCAGCGACGATGTGGAAGAGCAGTTTGCCGGTGGGGGTGCGGGTGTCAATACTCTCGTTCAGGCTCTTGAATTCAATTCCTTTGTCCTGCATCGTCTGGACGGTTTCGATGAGCTGCTTCAAACTTCTCCCGAGCCGGGAAAGCTTCCAGATGACGAGTGTGTCACCTGACCGCATGAACGTCAGCGCCTCTGTTAGTCCGGGGCGGGCAGCTTTCGCGCCGCTGGCTTTGTCCTCAAAGATGCGCTCGCACTTCGCTTCTTTCAGTGCGTCGCGCTGCAATTCGAGTTTCTGATCCTGTGTGCTTACCCGTGCATAGCCAACGAGCATGGTTTCCCCCATTAATTGTCTCACAACTTATTATACCTTGTACCCGTGAGACATTGATAGAAAGACGGGAAAAGAGACAGAGGGCGTAGAGTAAACACCGAGCCAGAAATGGGGTGGGGGAATTGTCTCAGAAACGAACGATTCTGAGATGGCCCTGTAGGTGCTTCTAATATCGATTGCCAAGAAACATAGGCTTAAAACGTCGGCAGTGGCGTCGAATAGTTGCTGGCATACTGGCAGGTATGAGACTCACCTTACCTCCGTGTCCTGCCTGCACCAGTCAAAATGTTAAGCGTAACGGCCACTAGAGTGGCAAGCAACGCTATTGTTGCCGTGACCGCCAAAAGACTTGGCGCGAGAACCCAAACTACCGTGGGACCGACCCACAACGCAAAGCAATTATTCTCTCCGCCTACCATGAGCTCATGTCTCAATGTGGCCTGGCCCGCGTCTTCGGGGTCAGCCGCGACACGGCCAGAAAGTGGATTAAAGATAGATGCTAAAGAAGCGAGCCAGTTGCCACCGCTTGGTCATTTGCCTGCTCGTCAGTCTCCGCATATTCCAACGCTTGCTCGAATGTCATGGTCGTTCCTTCGTCCCACGCTCGAGTAAAAGCGTCCGCATCCAGGCCAATACGCACCGCGACGAGGTCTTGTTCCCTTCCCTCATCCGCCAGCGCGAGGCCCGTTTCCCTTTGAAACTTCTCGAAGGCCGACAGCAGGCGTGCCGCACGTGCGAATCTCGTCCGAGCCAGCGCGCTTCGAGCCAGGTCCCGAAGCGACAGCACGATCGCGCGCTTGTCCCCCGAACGGCGGAACAGCACCAGGCTCTGCCGGTGCAGGTCCTCCGAGGCGACGTGGTCCCCCCGTGTGTAAGCCACCGCCGCCAGGCTTGCCAGTGAGAACGCGACACCATCATCACTCCCCAGACCCTGGAAGTGGCCCAGCGCCGCCTCGTACTGTCGACATGCCCCCGGCAAGTCGCCCTGCAGCCGACGCGCGTGACCCAGCCAGAGGAGCAGTCCGCTGGTCTGGTACTCACCGCCGAGGGCCAAAGCCTTTGTCAGTGCGCCGCCGATCCACTTCTCCGCGTCGGCCCCACTGCCCGCCCGAACAGCGAGACGCCCCAGGTTACCCTCCGCCACGCCGACCTGTCCTAGATCGCCCACCTCCCGGGCCACTTCCAGCGCCGATTCGGCGAAGTTGCGCGCCGCGGAGTCGTCGCTCTGGCACAAGGCGAGGGTGCAGGCGGCGTTCAGGGCTTTGGACCTGAGCGGGGAGGCGGCTTCCCCTTCAGTACGGGCAAGCGCCGCCTCGCACTGCCCTCTGCCTTCGGTCAGATGCCCCCGCGCCCAGAACAAGGCCAGGGCTACGACCAGCCGCAGCTCCTCCTGGCCGGCGTGCTCCGACGTCCGGCTCCACTCCAAGGCAAGCCGCAGATTGTCATGATCTACCTCCAGCCGGCGAAACCACTCTGCCTGTTCGGGGCCGGTCAGACGCGGCGCGGCCTCCTCCGCCCGCCCCAGGAAGAAGCGCGCGTGCCGTTCCCGGAGGAGCGGCGCGTCCCCGCGCTCCGACAGCCGGTCGTATGCGTACTGACGCACCGTCTCCAGCAGGCGGTAATGCGCCGCCCGCGTGTCCACCGCCAGCAATGACCCGTCCGCCAGTTCCGCCAGCAGGGCCGGCACTTCCACCGCCTCGAGGTTCCCTCCTGCACAGACGGTCTGCGCGAACTCCGCAGTCCACCCTCCGGCGAATACGGACACGCGCTGGAACAGATCTTGGCCCGGCTTGGAAAGCAGGTCATAGGACCAATCGATCAGCGCCCGGAGCGTTCGGTGCCGGGGCGGGGCCATCCGACTCCCACGGCTAAGCAGATGGAATCGTTCCTCCAGTCCCGACAGCATCGTAGCTGGCGATATCTCCCGGACGCGCGCCGCCGCCAGCTCAATGGCGAGGGGAAGGCCGTCGAGATGGCGGCAGAGGGCCGCCACGTCCGCCGCGTTTTCTAAGGTAAGGCCGAAGGCCCGGTCTGCCTCGCCCGCACGATCGAAGAACAGCCGGACGGAGGCACAGCGTTGAATCTGCTGAAGGTCGATCGGGGCGCCCGCTGCTGGCTCCTTGGGAGTGGGCAGGGGTGGAACGCGCCAGATGCTCTCCCCGGTCAGTCGGAGCGCCTGCCGGCTGGTCGCCAGCAGATGTAGGCCGAGGCAGCCCGACAGGAGGGCATGCGCCAGGTGGGCGCATGCGTCCAGCAGGTGCTCGCAATTGTCCAGCACCAGCAACAGGCTCCGGTGCCGCAGCGCTTCAGTGAGGGTCTCTAGGACGGCCCGTCCGGACACGTCCCGCACACCGAGGGCCGACGCGACGAAGTCGGGCACCATGGCAGGGTCCGTCAGCGGGGAGAGATCCACGAAGCAGGCGCCGTCGGCGTGATCGTGGGCCGCCGCCTCGGCGACTGCCAGTGCCAGACGCGTCTTGCCCACACCGCCGGGCCCCGTGAGCGTCGCTAAGCGCTTACATGTCAGCAGAGTCAGCACCCCTCTGACCTCATCTTCCCGCCCAACCATCTGCGTAAGCGGGTGTGGCAGTGACCGCTCGGGGAGAGGCGGCAGGGCGGACGGCACCGGCGCCCGTAGTCTTTCCCGGACCCGTGAGGCGAGTTGGACGGTCTCGGGGGCGGGCTGGCGTCGTGGGTCGTGCCGCTGCAGCGCCCGGCGGAACTCTTGGTAGGCCTCCATTGCGCCCGCTGGGTCGCCGGAGGCCTCCCGTGCCCGTATTAGGCTGCGCACTGCCTCCTCGCGGAGTGGCTCCTCGGCCAGCGCCCGCCGTAAGTGTTCCGACGCCGCCCGGTGGTCGCCAATAGCCCCCGCCCGCTCAGAGAGCGAGGTGAGGGCTCTCAGGAAGGCGCGGCTGCGCTCCTGGCGTTCGGCATAGGCCCACGGCTCGTCACAGCCTTCCAGCAGCGGCCCCCGGTATAGCGTCACCGCGCGTTGGAGCGAGTCCGTATCGCTACGCCGTATGGCTTGGTCGAAGGCGAGTACGTCCACATCCACCCCCACGACATCGAGCCGCAGTGTCCGTGGACTCGTGGCTTCTAGGCGCTGGGCTTCCGGCCCAAGTGCCCGTCGCAGGTCCCACAGGCTCTGGCGCAGGCTGAGGGCACCCGCATCGCTTTCGGGCCACAGGCGTTCAACCAGCCATTCGCGCTCAACGGCTTTTCCGTTTTGGAGCGCTAGGAGCGCCATCAGCCAAAGGCCCTTCCGAGAGCGCAATGGCCCTGCGAGTTGATCCCCGACGATTACTTCCACGGGCGTGCTTAGGAGCCGAAGCGTCAGACCCGCCCTAACGGGATCGGTCAAAATAGGGGTCTTGCTATGGGTCTTGGAGGCCATTACAGCCGCCTGTTCGTGATGCGTGACGCAGAATCCTCTCATTCGTAGATAGTTCCGTAACGATCGTGGGGCTATATTATATCTGGAGACCTGGAGAGAATACAGAGCTTCGGATAAAGCTCTGGTGGGTCTCACGAGGATAACAGGGACAATCGTCACATAAAGCCGTAGACGAACAATAGCGAGGTGATTTGGAAGGGGGTGGCATGGTGTCCCAAACTCTATGATGTCCTGATCTTTCAAACAGCTTCCTGCGTCGTTGCCCGATGTCAATAATCGCCTGATGTTATGCGACATACATTCGCTGGCAGGCAGCACCAATTCTCTGTACTACTTATATTTACAAGGAGCCAACAATGTCTAGTGACAGCAATTCGCAGCAGCGGAGCCCGAGCCGGCAGAACTTTCTGCGGCTCTCCGGGACGACCCTTTTGGCCGCGACCAGCCTCTTTCTGCTGGCAGGATGCGGCGGTAGCAGCAACGGCACTACCGGCACCGGCGGCAGTACCGGTAGTGGGATCACGGCGACCGTGCTGTCGGCCGGAAGCTATCAGGGAGTGTATGTCGCGACCAGCGGGCCATCCTCGCCGGATGCCGGACCTGCCGCGTTTACCGTATCCTCAGCGGGCGTCGTCACGGGATCCGCCATCGATTATACCGGCGACGGCTCGACGACGAATTTCAGTGGAATGGTCAGCAATACGGGCGCGTTAGTGACCGATATTGTGACCGGGACTTTCTCGGAGAACGCCACGACGCACGCTTTCAGCACGTCCTATACGCAGAACAATGGATCACACGGAACGCTGATTGTGGGATCGGCTCCCACAGCCAGTCCACTGGCCGGCTCCTATTCCGGGACCGCCACAAATCCAGCCCATACCGTCACGTTTCCGCTGACAATGACGATAAGCCCCATCGGAGCAGTCACCGCCACACTGGGAACGCCGGTTGCGGGGAACCCCAATTCAGGTTTTATCGAAACCGGCTATGTGGATACGAACGGCAACCTGTACCTCGCCTACACAAGCGGCGGCGTGCCTTCAATCAGCGGGGGCGGCCTGACTCTGAATGGCACGGCGCTCAGTGGCACCATCCAGGAGACGGCGTCCGATGGTTCCAGCACTACGGGAATTTTCTCACTGACAAAACAGTAGGGTGTTCGCACCCCTGCCTGGTCAACTGGCATCGGATTGACCTGCCAACCATCCAGCATCCCGAGACACCAATTCGCCGTTAGTGTAAAGTGGTTTCTGTAAAAGTAGATGGCCTGAAGTAGTAGGTCAGGGAGTATCCTTGAAGTTACCACACACCAAGGGATACAGCCCATGGCCTACCACGACGATTCCACTCTGTCCGCGCCGCTTTTGGAGCAGCTCACGACGCAGGGCCTAGACGCGCTGCCCGATCTGTTCCGCGTCCTCCTCAACGCCGCCTTGCAGATCGAGCGCCAGAGGCACCTGGGCGCGGCCCCGCACGAGCGCACCGAAGGGCGCACGGGCCACGCCAATGGCTACAAAGACAAGACGCTGGCAACGTGCCTCGGCCAGATCACCGTCGCCGTCCCCCAAGTGCGGGAAGGTAGCTTCTACCCGCAGAGCCTGGAACGGGCCTTGAAGCTCGCGCTGGCCGAGATGTACGTCCAAGGCGTCTCCACCCGCAAGGTGGCCGCCATCACCGAGCAGTTATGCGGCTTCGCCGTCAGCAGCGGCCAGGTTAGCCAGGCGGCCCAGGAACTCGATGCGACGCTGGACGCTTGGCGCAGCCGCCCACTGGGCGAATGTCCGTACCTGCTCCTGGATGCCCGCTACGAGAAGGTGCGCCAAGCGGGCGTCGTTCAGGACGCCGCCGTGCTGATCGCCGTCGGCGTGGACGCGGCGGGCGGGCGGCAGGTGTTGGGCGTCTCGGTGGCCCTGTCTGAACAGGAGACGCACTGGCGGCAGTTCTTGCAGGGCCTAGTCGGTCGCGGCCTAGGCGGGGTGCGCCTGATCGTCAGCGACGCGCACGAGGGGCTGCGGGCGGCACGGCTGGCCGTGTTCGGCAGCACCCTCTGGCAGCGGTGCGAGTTCCACTTGCAGCAGAACGCCTCCGCCCATGTGCTACGCCAAGACATGAAGGCGCAGGCGGCGTCAGACATCCGCGCGGTCTTCAACGCCCAGGACAAGACCGAGGCCGACGCGCTGCTGCGGCGAGCGGTGCAGAAGTACGCGGCCACGGCCCCGAAGCTTGCCGCGTGGATGGAACAGGCTCTGCCCGAAGGCCTAGCGGTGTTCGCCCTCCCTGAGCCGCACCGCCGCCTGCTGCGGACGACCAACAGCGTCAAGCGCATCAACCGTGAGGTGCGGCGTCGGACGCGTGTGGCGAGCATCTTCCCGAAGGAGGCGTCCTGCCTGCGGCTGGTGAGCGCCCTGCTGATGGAGATCAGCGACGACTGGCAGGCAGGCAAGGCCTACCTGACCTTCACAGACTAGCGAGAGCAACAGGACCGCAGGGATGCTCCCAGCTTTTACAGAAAGAACTTGACACTATCCGTCAAAATGCTGTGCGAAAGACGCCGGGCCGTGCTGCGAAGCCGCTCACACTCGCCCCGTCCGCCGGTCGACCGCTCAGGCTGCCATGCCCAACGCGGTGCCGGATCATGATCATGCGATCAGAGGAGGTCACAACTTGGTAGAAACATTGAATGACGCGGAAGTGAACGCTGCACAAGCCTTTCCGGAAGTCTTACCTGGGAGCGGCAGCGCCCTCGATTTTCCTGCGGCAAGTCCTATTCCGCCCGCACTGCCCCTTGTCGAGAAGAAACCCCTGCGCTTCGCTTCCGGGGAGATCCCCGCCCCGCGCGCCTTCCCCGCCGCGACGCCGCGGGCGATGCCGAGGCCGCGCGCCCGGCGCGGGCCGCTCTCGGAACTGTTCGATCTGGCGGTGGTCGCCCTGATGGTCGTCTGTGCGGTGGCCTGCATCTACCGCATTTTCTGGGCCATTCAACCTTAGTCCCGCTGCGATGTCGCCTCTCAAGACCACCAGCTGTACTTCCCCAAGCTATACCAATCAGAAACGAATCGAAGGAGAACACAAAATGCACTGGACGATCAAAGCCGCCGGCCCCATTAGTATCGCCGCGCTCCTCGGGACGGGCACCGGGCCGTCGCGGGCCGATGTGCCCCCGGCGACCCGCAACGCGGCCCCGCCCGCTTCGGCACGGGCAGCCCCGCCCCAGACCCCAAACGCCTCCGTGGCGGCCCGCATCAGCACGCTGGGCTTGGGCCTGGAAGGCAGCTACCTCGTCACGCCCAACGTCGCTGCCCGCCTCGGCTACAACACGTATTCCTACAGCCACTCCGCCTCCTCGCAGGGCCTGGACTATGACGGCAAGCTCAAACTCAACAGCGTTTCTGCCTTGGCCGATCTCTACCCGTCCATGCATGGCGGGTTCCACCTCACGGCGGGGTTCCTCATCAACAACAACAAGCTGACAGCCCACGGCCAGCCCCGTATGTCCGGGGGCGCGCAGACCTTCACGCTGAACGGCCATTCGTACAATGGCAGCGACGTGGGCGCGCTGGACGGCAGCGTGACCTTCTCGAAGTTCTCCCCGTACCTCGGGCTGGGGTTCGGCAAGCCCTCCGAGGGCGGGTCCGCGCTGCGCTTCCTGTTCGATCTCGGCGTCGTCTTCCAGGGCAAGCCCAGCCTGTCCCTGACCCGCAGCGGCGGCGTGAGTAACTCACCCCTGAGTGACCAGATCGACACAGACCTGAACGCCCAGCGCGATAAGACCCAGTCGGACGTTAACAAGTTCCAGTATTATCCGGTCATCTCGTTCGGGCTGGCCTACCACTTCTGACGGCGGCTCGTTTCAGCGACGATCTGCACCATCTCCATTAACCCAAAGGAGAAGACCCACTCTATCCTGCTGGGGTGGGTCTGCCGAGCAGTTCGTCGTGCTTGATCGCAGTCGGTTTACCGATGGAAAGGGGGCCAATCTGTCGTAGATCTCCCGAGGTTGAGTTGCTGTATCGTCGCCTGCCGTCATACGGCACCCATTCTCTGTACTGCCTACACTCACAAGGAGTCAACGATGTTTAGAAAAAGCAATACCCAACAGCAATACCCTAGCCGGCAGAATTTCCTTGCAGGGACAGAGCCACTGCCCCAGGATTGGGTACAACACCGCCTCAAAGACTTGGGCGAACTTTGGCCCTAAGCCGAATGAAAGCTTGCCCGTTCAATACAGCCCCAATATATAACTGATAATGCCGCTGTGCTGAATGCAGCGGCGTTTTAAAGCGTATGGTTGGATGCTTTATCTTGCCGGTTTTTATTCGTGATGATCCCTTCTGCCGATCAGGTTGGGTTGTATGTCGTGCTCACGGGCGGCCTGGGTAATGGACTTCCCTGCCTGGACTTCGCGCGGCACTTGCTGCTTGAACTTTTTGGTAAAGACGCGTCTCTGGAGGCTCATAGTCGGTGGCTTTCCCCTCAGAGTATGCCACCTCAACTTTTTGTCTCATCTAAGGGATGCAGTCCACTGTCTAGTCGGCGGGCAACACCTACACATGTGTTAATAATATCATATGAAAATATCCGCCATTGATCGATTGGAGTGAAAATTTGATCAAGCCAGACCAGGAGCATTGACACCTCAGAAGACGAGGGTTGACAGCCGCCCTGCTTGCTGAGATACGATGAAGGCTACCAACGTGAGGCGAGGCCATAAATAAGGAGCAAGGCTAAAATATGAATCTATGAACAACAGCACCCGTCGCCTCCTGGAGACCTTCATCGTTTCCACCGCCGAACTTTCCGTACTCACCGGCATCCCAATGGTCACCATTCAGAAGTGGGTCGAGCGCGGGCAGGTGGACTGCGTCAAGAAGGGGCGCACTTACCTGTTTGACCGCCGTGACTTCGCCGGCCACATTCCCGCAAAAGCGGACGCTGCGCTGTAATCCTCTCACAGCAGCGGACAATCGCAAGGAAGCAGATTGGCAGGAAGCAAGGCTGCCTAGACACGTCATTACTGGAAGGAAGGGAGCGCTCCGGTAAATAATCCAGACGGTTCCTCAGAAACTGCGAGTGAGATAGTGCGCGAATGAAATTGTATGTGAGTACCGCTAACGCTGTCAAAGACCTGATAAATGAATGCTTGAATGTATGTAAGTATTGACAAGATTTGTCGTTTCTTGTATACATAAGTTATACAAGTAACAGACGTTCATGACTGCACCCCACCGTTTCCCCCTAGGCCAGCTCCTTACCACTCCCGCTGCTCTCGCTGCTCTTCAAGCCGCTGGCGCGACCCCGCTTGCGCTCCTGGCCCACCATGCCGCAGGGGACTGGGGAGACCTCGACCCGGAAGACAAGCAGCTCAACGAGCGGGCACTCCGGGACGGCGGCCGCCTCTTCTCCGCCTACGGCTTCGCCGCCGGCTCGAAGGTCTGGGTCATCACCGAGGCCGACCGCGCCGCGACGACGGTGCTACTCCCGGAGGACTACTAGCCGGGGAGGCCCGGGCCGGCCCGGTCAACTCCCGCACCTATCATCAACACTTCTTAAATAGGACTTTCGCTTAGTCTGTTGCATAGGCTGCAATGGTCGGCTGACGCAGTTGCGCCCGCAAGAAGTCCCGGAGCAAGTTGGCGTGAGCGGCGTA
>JAYTRQ010000452.1:0-4520 GCA_043746125.1 Armatimonadota bacterium
TGCTCGGGGCTGTTGCCCCACCCCGCCTGGTGGGAATGGAGGCGAGAGGGCTGAGAGAGAGGGGTTGTCGTGCCCTGAGCATAGTCGGCCCTCTTCTGCTGAAGGAAGAGGTCGGACTTGTCCGCGAAGGCGTCTGCGTGGCCCGCCGTCGCTCCGCCGAGCAGCAGGCCCGCGAAGCCGAGGCCGGCGAGGCCGAGGGTCCATGTCCACGAGGGAACACCAAGTTGTGCGGTGACTTTCGTCTGTGATCTTTGCATGGTTTGAGCTCCTGAATTAGCTTTCGGCAGCTCTTCGGTAGCCAGGCTGCCATCTCCCGGAGGAGGAAGGCCCTATGGCTTTGCGTCCCGCCCTTTCGGATCGGTATGCCATTTCGGAAGCGGACGCGCCGCAGTGCGGCGCTTCTCTTCCCCGCACCGATTTCGGCAGCGCAGGGTCGGGCGGTACGGGTAGAGTTTGCTGAAGGCTCCGTACGCGCCCTCCGGCGTCCAAGCCGGAGTGAAGGATCGCCCTGCCCGAACAAAGAACACAAGCAGAACACAAGCAAAAGAACACAATCGCCCGTTCGGCGGCCCAGCCGTCTCCCGGAGGGGAGACCTGTCGGCTTTGCGTCCCTGCCTTACGGCAGGTTTGCCTTTTCGGGGGCGGGAAATCCACTCACACCCAGGTTATCGGCGTGGCTGCCAAGAAGGCTAACTGTCTTTTGTGCGGGAAATTCAGGTCAGGCGGCTTTACTGAGGATGTCCGGGGGAAGGACGTGTAGCGTGCGCCCGACAACGGGGGATTGGTCGCGGCCGGCGAGGATTCTGAGCTTACGCTCAGCTTTATTGTGGTACATCTGCCCATCGGCGGCGGAGAGCAGGGCGGCACAATCCAGGCCATCCTGGGGAAAGCAGCCGAAGCCGATGGAGACGCCCAGGGAGAGGTTGCCCAGGCGCTCGTGGAACAGGCTGGGGTCGTAGCCCAAAACGATCTCCTGGAGGCGCTGCGCCATCGCCTCCGCCTCTAGGGGGCCGGCCCCATGTAGGACGATCAGGAACTCGTCACCACCGTACCGGGCCACGACGTCCCCCTCGCAGACAGCGGCCTGGAACAGTGCGCTGAGGTCACGCAGGACCTGGTCGCCCTTTTGGTGGCCGAAGTTGTCGTTGATCGGCTTGAACGAGTCTAAGTCTAAACACAGCAGGGCGAAAGGCCATTCCAGAGCGTCCAGCCCCTTGCAGTGGTTCTCCACATGCTCGGTCAGGTGGCGGACATTGAATAGGCCCGTCAGCGGATCCGTGGAGGCGCGGCTGCGAGTCCGGTCGAAAAGGATTCCGTTATAGAGTGCCATCGCCGCCCGCTCGGCGATGGTCTCCAGCAGATGCCGGTCGTGGACGGTGAAGGCGTCCGCCTGGGCGTGATAGACGTTAATCGTTCCCAGCACCTCCCCCTGGTGCACGATAGGCACGATCAGGGCCGAGCGCAGCATCTCCCAGAAAGCCGTCGCGGGACCGACTGGCAGCAGATCATCCACGTCATACTCGCCCAGGTAAGTCTCGCGTCGGGCGGCGACGGTCAGCGACTGGCTGGCAGCGCTGAGGGTACGGGCGTCATGGAAGAACTCCCAGTTGACGCCTACTGCCGTACGCACGACCATGCTGTCTTCACCGTCTTTAAGCAGGAACAGGCAGGTGGTGCCCGGCAGGATCGCCTCCATTTTACGTCCCAAAATGTCCAGCGTGTCCTGAAGACCGAGCGAGGACGAGAGCGTCTGCACGACCTCGTACAGCGCCCACAGCTCCGAGGACGCGCGGGAGATAGCCTGGGCGGCCTGTTTGGCCTGGACCTTCATGTCCTGGGCATCGCCCACTGGGCCATCGCCTTGCGCCTGGCTCTCCAGCGCCAGGTCCACGACCACGCCGTCTATGACTTCCAGGAAGGCGGAGACGACGCGCGGGTCTAGGTGGGTGCCCGCATCCTGGATGATGGTCTCGATCGCGCGGTCGTGGGTCCACGCCTTGCGGTAGGACCGGGTCGAGGTGAGGGCATCGTAGACGTCGGCGACGGCTAGAATACGCGCGGCCAGCGGGATATCCTCTCCCTTCAGGCCGTCCGGGTAGCCCGTGCCGTCCCACTTCTCATGGTGGGAACGGACGACGGGCAGGACAGGCCAGGGGAACTCCACAGGTCCTAAGATGGCCGCCCCAATCAGGGGGTGCTGCTTGACCTTGGTGAACTCTTCCTCCGTCAGTCGGCCCGGTTTGAGCAGGACGCTCTCCGGGACGCCCAGCTTGCCGATGTCGTGCAGGAGCGCACCGGTATTCAGCCCTTCCAAGTCGTTCCCCGTTAACCCCAGGTGGACGCCGGTCGCGACGGCGTAGCGCTGCACGCGCAGGATGTGCTGGCTCGTATACTGATCTTTGGCGTCAATGGCGAGGGCGAGGCTCTTGATGGTCGCGAGGTAGAGGTCTGCCAGGTTCGCCTGGCTGGCTTGCAGGTCATTGATGTGCTGCTGCTTTTCCTCCGCCCGCGCCGTATAGGTCGCATACGACTGGTAGATCAGATAGGCCACGGCTGAGACGAAGGCGACGGCAATGCCGAGTTGGCTGCCGAAGATCAGGAGAGCCAGGGCGCTGATACAAGCACCCGCGAAGTAGCTCGGCGCTGTCCACAGGAAGCTCTGCCTCCAGACCTCAAGCGGCGGCCGGGCGGTGCAGAACGCGATGATCGTAGCAACGCCACCCGTGTTGATGGCGAAGTAGACGAGGCAGGCGGCGATAATCCCCGGGAAGGAATGGATCAGAGAGAGGTGAAGGGTCCCACTGTTCAGCCACAGGAAGACAGTCTCGGCGAAAAAAACCTGGAGGAACCCGAGGGACACGTTGAACAGCGTCTGGTGGGGCGCCTGCCGCTTGGGGAACAGCCCGGCCGTGAGACAGCCGGCCGCCAGGGCGAGCATACCCGCGCCGGGTCCCAGGCGCAGCATGGTCGCGAAGACGATTGGGAACAGCAGCGACATGTTCCCGGCCGCCCGGTAGGCCTGGTTCCGCAACAGGTAGACCTTCTTACCGCCCGCTAGCGCCGCCAGCGCCACGAAGAGGGCCAGCTCCCAGAGCTGCGGCCCGCGAGCAAACTCACGGGTCAGCGCGGCCGGAAGCCGACTCAGGACAGCGAGCAGCCCGAGCAGGTAGATCAGTATCAGAAATCTGAGCGCCTTCTGCGGCAGGTCCTGCATGGGTATTTTCCGAACGTTGAGCTGAAAACTGTGAGTACTCGTCCAAAACTACTGTCGGCATAAAACGTCGGCAGCTTTAGGGGCGAGCCGGGCAGGTGTTTCGCGCCTCGGTGCGGAACGTCTACCCAAGTGCTTTTCAGAGGAAACAGAAATGACCAAAGTGGTAATCATCGGCGCCGGCAGCGGGTTCGGCGGCAAGCTCTCGCGCGACGTCCTGGCCCTGCCCAGCCTGCCGGCCGGGACCGTCATCGGCCTGTGCGACCTGAGCGCGGACAAACTGGAACTCGTCGCCCGCTACGTCCGCCGCATCATCGCGGGACACGGGTTGGACGCTAAAGTGGAGACGTCCACGGATCGGCGCACACTGCTGGCAGGGGCAGACTTCGTCGTCACATCTATCTCGGTCGGCGGGCCGGCCTACGCGGGCTTCCCGTTCACGACCGAGATCAACCTGCCGTTCCAGAAGTACGGCCTGACCCAGTCCATCGCCGATACCATCGGCGTCGGCGGCGTATTCCGGTTCCTGCGGACGGCCCCCGAACAGCTCGCCATCTGCCGGGACATGGAGCAGCTCTGCCCTAATGCCCTGCTGCTCAACTACACCAACCCGATGGCGATGCTGACCTGGCTGCACTCAACGGGGTCTAAGATCGCGAACGTCGGCCTGTGCCACAGCGTCCAGCACACCCTGTCCGAGCTTTCCAGCTATCTGGGCGTGCCCAAGAGCGAGGTCACCTTTGAGGTTGCCGGCATCAACCATCAGGCCTGGTTTCTGACCCTGCGGCACGGGGAAGAAGACCTGTACCCGCGCCTGCGGGCCTGCCTGGACGACCCCGAGACCCTGAACAAAGACCGGGTCCGGTTCGAGATGATGCGCCACTTCGACTACTTCGTGACCGAGTCGTCCAGGCACTGCTCTGAGTATCACCCCTACTTCCGGCGCACGGAGGAGCTGCTTGAGCGATACGGACTGGAACCATGGATCGCGTCCGATGTGGAAGGTGTACGCTGGAAGCCCGAAGCGGACGACGCTCCGCTGCCTTCCTTAGAGCGCTCGGAGGAGTACGCGGCCGAGATCATCCAGGCACGTGTGACGGGCAAGCCGTTCGTCTTTTACGGCAACGTCCTCAACACGGGCCTGATTGACAACCTGCCCGACGGCTGCTGCGTCGAGGTCCCGTGCCTGGCCGATGGCACGGGCCTCCACCCGTGTCATACCGGGGCACTGCCGGTCCAGCTTGCCCACCTGAACCTGTCCAACATAGCTGTGCAGGACCTGGCCGTGCAGGCGGTCCTGAAACGGGAC
>JAYTRQ010000453.1:0-4517 GCA_043746125.1 Armatimonadota bacterium
GACACGAAGAGCGACCTGGGCTTTTCGCACCTCATCACGTCCACGATCGCTGGCGCGGCGGCGGCCCCGAGCGGCGAGTTCCACATCCGTGGCTCGCACGGGCAGTACACCTACTACCTGGATGGAGCGCCCCTGCCCAGTTCGGTCTCCGGGTCGTTCAGCGATTTGATTGATCCGAAGAACATTGAATCCCTGCGCGTACTGACCGGCGGCTTCCCGGCCCAGTATGGCGACAACTTGGCCGCTGTGTTCGACGTCACCGCCCGTGCGGGCCAGCCGGGGCGGCCCCGAGGGTTCGGCCAGCAGACGATGTCAGGCTACCGGACGTCGGAAAGCACAGTGCAGTTTGGGGGGGGCGGGCAGCGCCTTCAATACTTCGTGTCCGGGCTGCGGAACTTCACCGACCGGAGGCTCGATCCCGTCACCCAGGATCCGCGCCACGATGCTGGGGCGGACGCGGTCGTCTTCGGCAAGTTCGACTACGCGGCTGGGCCGAGCGATCGTGTGATCCTGGATACGGCCCGCACAGACGCTTATCTTCAACTGCCGAACGAGGAGCGCCAGCAGCAGATCGGGCGGGACGTGACTCAGCGCGAGGATGGTGACTTTGCGAACCTGATCTGGCATCATAGTCAAGCCGCGAACGGGCTGGCCGTCGCGCTGTACAGCCACCAGTCGCGCCTGCGCTACAAGGGCGACCCGGCCCACGACCTGGCAGACGCCTCCGCCGCAAGCGCGGACGGCAGCATACCCGCGAACCTGCCTTCGTCAGCCTTCGAAGACCGTTACGCCAACTACATCGGGCTAAGAACTGATGCCACGACTAAGACTGCCGGGCGGCACAAGATCGGCTACGGATTCGACGTCAGCACGGTTACGGGGGCGGAACAATTTACCCTCCTGAACGCCGTGGATAATGGGGACGGCACGACGGGCGTGCACACGATCAAAGATGACCACGGCCTGTCCGGCAGTGACCGGTCAGCCTACGTCCAGGACGACTGGACGCCGGGTCGGGTCCTCATCAACTATGGCGTCCGGTACGACGTGCATAAGACCGACACGACCACGTCCCAGCTCTCGCCCCGGCTCAACCTTACCTACACCCTGAGCGGCCGGGATAAGGTCCACGCCTACTACGACCGGCTGTTTCAGCCCGCGCCGATTGAAGACATTCGAAAGCTGGACCCGAACGCCGTCTCCTTCAAGCCTGAGCGCGACAACTTCTACGAGGTGGGCTACCAGCACGAGAACGGGGGCATCACGACCAGCCTCAACGCCTATTATAAGACCGTCCAGGACGTCATTGACGAGAACATCATCTCCGGGACCCAGATCCGAGAGCCATTCAACATCCAGAAGGGCTACGTGCGCGGCATCGAGTTCTCCCTGAACGGCTCGCTGACGCGGGACCTATCCTTCTACGGCAACTACGCCCGGTCGTGGGCGCGGGCGGCGGGCGACTTCACCGGCGGGTTTGCCCCGGCTGGCGCCCCCCCCGGCTACTTCTACGAAGATCATGACCAGACGCACACGGCCTCGGTGGGGTTGGCCTACGAGAAGCGGGGCTATTCGGCCGGCCTGGACGGTGAGTACGGGTCGGGCTTTCCCTACGGCCAGTCCGACGCGGGCCTGCCCAACTTCTACCGCGTCCCGGCGCACTTCATCTTCAACCTGGAACTCGGGACCAAGATCGGCCGAGGGCAGTTTGCGGTGTCCGCATTCAACCTACTCAACCACGGCTTCGTCATCAAGCAGGCCAGCCAGTTCAGTGACCGCGAGTGGGGCCAGGGCCGCACGCTAGGCGTCAAATGGACACAAAGTTTTTGAGGGGTAAGAGCCAGCGAAAGAAGAGCCAGCGAGTGAACTCGCCGCTCGGTGGCGAAGCGCCAATCCTCGACCTGCGTCGAGGGAGGGACCGGAGGGCGTGGAGGGAGGAACCGGCCCAGCCTCTCTTGTCTCCACGTAGGTGGAGAACTGGCGTCCGCGCCACCCAGCGACGGTTTTAACCGTTGATACAGACTGACATGGAGAACTGAGTCAACTATGAGTGCATTCGTGCAATATCTGCATCAGGGCGGGTTTATGATGTACCCGCTCATCCTCTGCTCGATCCTTGCCATCGGGATTATCTTAGAACGGTCGTACACCTTCCGCAAGGCAACGTCAGTTGACCCTGAGGAGCTTTTGGAGGAGATCAAAGAGGCCTACAAGCCGGGCGACCACGGCGCGGCGGCGCAGCGTCTGATGGACGATGCTAAGACCCCCTACTCGCGTATCTTCGCGCGGGGCCTGAAGAACGCGGACCGGCCGGCGGAGACGATCGAAATGGCGATGTCGCAGGAGGCCGCGAACGAAATTCCGGCCCTGGAAAACTACCTGCTTGGCCTGCGGACCATTATCAGTATCGCGCCCCTGCTCGGCCTGCTGGGCACCATCGCGGGCATGATCGCTTCGTTCAAGGAGATCTCGCGCTCGGGTCTCTCCTCGCCAACAGCCGTCATGGGCGGCGTCAGTGAGGCCCTGATCTCCACGGCGACCGGCATCGGAATCGCTGTGATCGGACTGATCTTCTACAACTACTTTGGGAACCTGGTCAAGCGGTTCGTAGAGGACATGGAGTATTACGGCACTGAGCTGACCAACTTCCTGACCGGGAGAGTCGCCTAACATGATGAAAGTCCGCGCCCGCCGTCAGCCCGAAGAGGCGGAGATCATCATCATTCCCATGATTGACACGATGATGTTCCTGCTGATGTTCTTTATCGTCGCGTCCCTGGCCCTGGCCGTGCAGAACGGCCTGCCCGTGAACCTACCCAAAGCCGCCACGGGGCAGAAGCATTCCGCCCAGAACGTCACCATCACGGTCAGCGCGAACGGCGACCTGCACCTGAACACCCGGCCCATCACGCTGGCCGAAGAAACGGCCGACTTAAAGGCGCTGAACGTCACAGCGGGCACCTTGGTCATCATCAACGCCGACCGCGAGTCCAAACACGGGGTCGTCATCAGTGTCATGGACAACGCCGGAAAGGCCGGGGCGGAGCGCTTCGCCTTCGCCACGCAGTCTTAGGAAAAGTTTTAGGAGGCCGGGATGCGAAGACGCCGACAGAAAAACACGCTCCTGCCCAAGATGGTCGGCCTGGCGGTCATCATTAACGCCGTCCTGCTGCCGATTCTCGCCCGCATGGGCGCGTTCAAGAATGTGGGTGGGCCGCGTGCGCCTCAGATCGTCGAACTCGTGAAGCTGCCACCGCCGGAGAAGCGGGCGGCGCCGCCCAAGAAGCCCTCGGCCCATCCGCACCCCGCCCAGCATAAGGCCGCCTCGCGCCCCGCGACGTCTCGCCGCGCCGCCCCTGGCCCGCCGCCGGTCCGCGTGGTCGGCGCGGCCCAAGTGGCGAGTGGGTCGGGCGGGGGAGGGGATGCGGGCATTACGTCGTCGGACGCGCCTCCCGTCACCACGTCTTCCCCCTCTCCGCCGGTGCCCATTGCGCCTCTGCCTCCCCCGCCGCCTCCGCCGCCCATACCCGTCGTGCCGGCTCCCTTGCCGCCTCCGCCGCCAACGCCTGTCATTTCGCCTTCCCCACCGCCTGCCCCGCGCGTCCCAGCTTTGACAGCAGCCGTGCCGCTCTCGCAGCCGTCGCCGACGATCCCGGACGATCTGCGCGACGCGGACCTCAGTGCGACGTTCCAAGGCCTGTTCACGGTCCACCCGGACGGCACGGCGACGGTGAAGATGGTTTCCTCCACGGGCAATGCTGCCCTAGATGAGATCGCCTTGACTGCCGCCCAGAGATGGACCTTTCGGCCCGCAGTACGGGATGGGCAGCCGGTCGAGAGCTACCTGCGGCTCCGGGTCGAGTTCGACGTGACCTAGAAGATGGGGTAGAAGGCCCAAAGAGGCCCGCTTACCCCGGCCCAGTAAAACCCCAATAATGCGGGAATGGGAGTGATCCGCTCCCTTTTTGCACAGTCTCTAATGCCGTTCAAACCCGGCATTATGCGCGCTGAGGAACGCTGCCCATGCCTATCCCAGAGTTGTTAGAGGCCCGCCTCGTCCGCCTGACCCAAAGCTCAAGTCTCCGCACCCACGCCTACGGTGAAATCCGTTATGCTGACGATGTCTTCCTGCTCCGCGCGTTCTCCTGGGGGCGGGAAGGGCTGCCCACCGTCATCGTTTTCGGCGGCGTTCATGGGGACGAGCCCTGCGGCGTGCAGGCGTGCTTGCGCCTTCTGGAACGGCTGGCGGAGGGACTCGCGCCTCTGGCGAGGCATCAGCTCATGATCTTTCCCTGCGCGAATCCCAGCGGACTGGCCGACGGCACCCGGAGCAACCGGGCCGGACAGGACGTCAACCGCCAGTTCCACGCCGACGTGACGGCGGAAACGGCCGCCGTCCGGCGCTTCCTCAAGCCAATGCCACCGGACGTCATGGTGGACCTGCACACGGACGTACGGGCGCAGGGGTTTTATCTGTTTGAGCTGAGACGGGAGGGGGTGGAGGCACTGGCCGCGCC
>JAYTRQ010000454.1:0-4514 GCA_043746125.1 Armatimonadota bacterium
CCTTAACCATCCGCCCCACCAGGAGACCGATGGGCAGAGCGCCGAAGAGGTAAGAGAACAGGAATAGGAGTAGAGAGGTGGTGTGTGTCATGGGTGAGGCTCGTCCGTGGCTGGCCGGTGAATGAGCCTATTATACCTGCGGAACATCTCCCCGCGCATCGCCTGCGGATAATTTAACGTTCCCTTAACACGGGAATGTCTAAGTAAGTAGCGGTAAGAATGCAATCACGTCCGCTTTGTAGTTCGGGTGCGCCCGTTGCCAGAGCTGACGCTCGTTGCAGCAGTGCACGAACAGGAAAACCGCCCGCCGCAGAGCCTCGATACACCGGCTGAAGCAGCGGCTCCCGCGCCCTAGACGCGCCAGGGAGTGACGCAGGTCCGCGTTGCCCCCCTTCACCGAGTAGGTCTGGCTCTTGCCCGGTGCGACCGCATGGCCCCCCGGCGCGTACAAGAGCGTCGGGCACACGTTGAACCCATCGCTGAAGTAGTACGACGCAGTCGGGGCCCGGTCCACCACGCCCTGGAGCGCATCCCAGTCGCGCTCCTCCACCACTGCCCAGCCGACGATGGTGTGGGTGGCCCGGTCTACGGCCGTGTAGACGTAGGCGCGCCTTTTTTTGAGCCAACGAAGGTGTACAGCTCGTCCAGCTCGACCGTCTCGGCCTGCGCGGGCTGGGGTGTCTGCGGGTGCTGAGCTTGCAGAGCGTCGTGGTAAGCCTTGAGCCAGTTGGCGACCGACTGGTGGTTGACCAAGAGCAAGCGGGCGATGCGGCGCAGATTGAGACCCTCCACAGACATCAGGACGGCTTGGCGTCGTAGATCGGCAGGGTAGCCGTTCTTCTTAGGGTCGGGCGTGTAGGTGAGTTTGCAGGCCTGGCCGCGGTGCTTCTGGCTGCCGCAGACGGTCAGGCCCCACTTGGGCTGTCGGTGCGGGCTGTTGCAATGGGGGCAGGTAGGAGTCATGCCGCAAGTATACCTCCACTCACTTAGACACTCCCCGAACCAAAAGCCGCCCGGCGCGTCTGCGCTGGGCGGCTTCTCTATTTGGCGTTGACGTGCATTTCCAGCGAGAACTTGGAGGCGCGGACGTGCGGCGGGATCTCAATCGGATATTTGCCGTCGAAGCAGGCCCGGCAGAACTTGTCCTTGCCGATGCCAATAGCTTTTGCGACCCCGTTCAGGCTCAGATAGCCCAAAGACGTCGCCCCGATCATCTGCCGGATCTCCTCGATACTGTGCTTCGCGGCCACCAGATCCGACTGGTTCGCCATGTCAATGCCGTAGAAGCATGGGTACTGCACGGGCGGTGCGGTGATCCGCACGTGGACCTCGGCCGCCCCGGCGTCGAATAGCAGCTTGACGACCTGGCCCGTGGTCGTGCCCCGGACGATGCTGTCGTCCACCATCACGACCCGCTTCCCGGCCAGCGCCTCTTTAATGGGCATCAGCTTCATGCGGACGCCCGCCTCGCGCATCCGCTGGTCGGGCTGGATGAACGTCCGCTGGATGTAGCGGTTCTTGACCACGCCCTCCCCGTAGGGGATGCCCGATGCTTCCGCGAAGCCGATGGCGGCCGGCGTGCCCGTGTCGGGGATGGGCATGACCATGTGCGCCCCTTCCATCGGGTGTTCCCGCGCCAGTTCCTGACCCATCCGCCGCCGGCAGTCGTGCAGGCCGCGCCCGTACATGGTGCTGTCCGGGCGGGCGAAGTAGATGAACTCCAGCAGACACGTCGCCCGCTGGACGATGGGCGTCACCTGCCGCTCCCGCATCCCCTGCCGGTCAATGACGATCATCTCGCCCGGCTCGATCTCGCGGACGTACTGCGCCCCGACCGTGTTCAGCGCACAGGTCTCCGAGGCCAGCACGTAGTGCTTGTTGTCCAGGAGGCCCAGGCAGAGCGGGCGGTTACCGACGGGGTCCCGGATGCCGATCAGCGTGTCTTCGGTCAGGATGACGACCGAGTACGCCCCGTGCAGGCGCGTCATCGTGTGCGCGACCGCGTCCTCCAGCGACTTGTCCTGCTGGGTCGCGATCATCCGGGCGATGACTTCGCTGTCGTTGGTGGTCTCGAACGGGACGCCCTGTGCCTCCATCTCCGTTCGCAGCTCCTCCGTATTGACGAGGTTGCCGTTGTGGGCGATGGCGACCGTCCCGTCCCCCCAGGCGCAGTGCAGCGGCTGGGCATTCCGCAGGATGCTGGAACCGGTCGTGGAGTAGCGCGTGTGGCCGATGGCGATGTCGCCCTTGAGCTGCGCGATGGTGTGCGAGTCGAAGACCTGCGTCACCAGCCCCATTTCCTTGTACCACTTGATCTCGTGGCCATCGGAGACCATGATGCCCGCCGACTCCTGCCCCCGGTGCTGCAAGGCAAACAGGCCGAAGTAGGTGAGGCGGGCGACGTCCTCGCCCGGCGCATAGATGCCGAAGACGCCGCACTCCTCTTTGGGGGCGTCGTCCTCGTCGGCGAATGCGGGGGCCGTCTCAGGCTGTGTTTCTTCGTCGAACATCACGGTTCCAATGCGGTGGAAGGACCTGGCTGCGAAACCAAAGTCTGTATTCGGGCGGCCTAAGTATACCTGAGATGAGCCAAAATCGGGAACCTGAAAATACGCGTTTTGTGCCGAGCGCAGTGACGTGAGAAAGGGGAAGGCCGCCCACAGGCAACCCTCCCCCTCTGGACGCGGGAAGACCGTGTCAGTCTTCTCCTGTGGGGCCGCAAGACGCCTCCCCTGGTTCCCGCCACAAGGCCATCTGCCCCCGCAGGTACGTCTCTGCCTCGGACGCCTCGGCGGCGCTGAGTGAGCGTGTGGTGAAGTCCGACGCCCAGAAGTTTCGCGCGGTCAGCTCCTCCGCCCGGTAGAGGGTGCGGAACCGCGTGATGGCCTGATCCGACTCCCGCATGGACATCCGCGCGACCTGCGAGACCGGCATGGAGGCGGGCACTTGGAAGACGACACCGACCTGATTTTGGCTCCCGCCCATCGCCAGGACGTGGCAGAGGAAGCCTCGCGTCAGGGTTCGAATGGCTGTGAAGGCCGTCTGACGCAGTTCGTCACAGGCGAAAGTCGGCTCGCCCGTGCGCGTTTTCCAAGAGACATGGACGAACAAGTCATTGCTGTTACCAGAGTGGAACATAGATGGGGAATCTCCTGTCATCGTACCGCCCAGGATACGATTTCGTCTGAGGATGAGTATGAGGATTGGTAAGACCTCACTTGTGACTCTTGCACAAAGTATGCCAAGATGAGGACATTCCCGGAAAACAATTTATCCCCGAGAGAAATCATACGAAAAGTCTGCAGTCAGACAGTGGAAGAGGGTGGAAGTCACCTTCCACCCTCGATGCTCCGTTCGTCAAAGCCGAAAATGGCGTCAGCCCATCGCCGCCGGGATCGCATCCTCGTATGAGGCACGCATATCGGCCAAAGAGACCATGAACTCGGTGGCGTTGATTTCTACTTCCAACGGGCCGTTCTCTGCCCCGGCCACCCCGACGACTCGCGCAGGGACTCCACAGGCACGGGCGAGCGCCTGAAACTGTCCTTGCACGGTCTCAGGAACGCTCACGACCGCCATCGCGGTGCGCTCACCGAACAGTTCCAGGGCCTCACTTGCGGAAGAGAACAGCGAGGCAATGTAGGCCCCACGCCCTTCCGCGATGCAGCACTCCGCCAGCGCCACGGCCAAGCCCCCGTCCGACACGTCATGCGCCGAATGAAGCAGTTCCTGGTCAATCGCCTCGCGCAGAAACGCTTGCAGCTTCTTCTCGGCTTCCATGTCCAGCGCGGGCGGTTTCCCTACTTCCTGCCCATGAATGACCGACAAATATTCGGAGCCGCCCAATGTCGGCTCCCCATCGCCCACCAGATAAATCAAGTCGCCCGCGTTCTTGAACCCCATTGTCACCCGCTTGCCCGCGTCCGGCAGCAGCCCGACCATCCCGACCGTTGGGGTGGGGTGGATCGCCCGCTCCGGCGTCTCGTTGTAGAATGACACGTTGCCCGAGATCACCGGCGTTCCCAGGGCCTCGCAGGCGTCCGCCAGGCCCTCCACGGCCCGGCGGAACTGCCAGAAGCCCTCCGGCTTCTCCGGCGACGCGAAATTGAGGCAGTCCGTGACGGCCAGCGGCGTCGCGCCCACGCAGCTCAGGTTGCGGGCCGCCTCGGCGACCGCAATACGTGCCCCCTCGTAGGGGTCCAGGTAGCAGTAGCGTGGGTTGCAGTCCGTCGTCAATGCCAAGCCCTTGCCGCCCGTATCCCGCAGGCGCAGGACGGCCGCGTCCGCCGCGCCGGGTAGGACGGTCGTCTGCGTCTGTACCATTGAGTCGTACTGGTCATACACCCACCGCTTGGATGCGATGGAGGGCGACGCCAGCAGCTTTAGGAGCACGGCGTTGTAGTCGTCCGGCTCCGACAGCCCTGATAGGTCCGCCGACTGCACTTCTTTAATATAGGCCGGCTCAGATGCGGCCAGCGAGTAGGTTGGGCAGTCATCCGTCAGCGACTTCGCCG
>JAYTRQ010000455.1:0-4511 GCA_043746125.1 Armatimonadota bacterium
CGGCCCACTTCTCCACGCTGCACGCCGCGCCACGGCGGAGGCGGTTGACGCGGAAGTCGTAGCCGTTCCAGCCTGTGCCCGCGTTCTGGTCGGCGTCTACCAGCAGCATCATCCAGTTCTTGCCGGCCGGGGGGGAGAGGGGAGAGGCCGTCCGCACGTGGAAGTACACGCGCGAAGCATCGCGCGTGACCTGGGCCCGAACGAGGTCGTTGCGAGCGCTCTTGTTGGTGTAATGGAGGTTCGGGACAGCCGCGTCGGCGTCCCGGTCGGCGGTATCGCCCTGAGCGTCCCGGTATATGGGGCGAATGGAGTCCCATTGCGCCAGGGGGCCAGGCAGCAAGACCGTTTGGGGGCCGCTTGGGGCTTGGGGCGGCGTCATACCCTTGTAGCGGCGCATGTTGGCGACGAACTGCCAGTAGTAGTTGTCCATGGTGCCGCCCTGCATCGGCTCCAGGTCGCGGTTGAAGTCCTGGTTGAACTCATCCACGATATGCCCCTGGCCCGGCCCCGTCGTGCGGCCCAGAAAGACCACACCGGGCGTCTCCCAGACGGACGCCGTCCACTCGTTCCAGCCGGTGACTAGTAGGATCGGGGCGGAGGACTTCAGCGCGTTGTCCCACGATGCCTGGAAGAACAGCCCTTTGCCCTGATCGCCGGACAGCCACTGATCGTCGTAGGTCGGCACATGGCCCGGCGTCGCGCTGACGCTGCCCGTCTGCATGTTGTCCCAGAGGGGGCCGCCTAAAGACTTGTTGACGACGATCTGCTCCGGCTTGCCGTCGGGACCCAGAGCTGGGTGCTGCCGACCACCATCCTTCAGGTCGTCCATGAACCGCCACTTCGTCGGCTCCTTGGCGCCGTCCTGGAAGGCCCAGGTCGGACGCCAGGTGAAGGCATCCTGGACTTCTTTGAGGCGGGACGGATCCTTAAATCTCGCGCCATCGGTAGGCCTGGGAGACATCATCAGGGGCTTCCCCTGCCACCGGAACCACAGGTCGTCGTACCGGCCCGGCTTGTACCAGGTCTCATAAAGCGCCTCGGCCTTCCAATCCGGCTCGTAGTTCAGGAAGAACACCAGGCGTGGCACGGCCAGGCCATGCGACTTGAGGTCCCGCGCGACGTCCAGGAAGACTGTGAGTTCTTTGTCGTATGTGGAGCCGTTCGTGTAGTCCAAGAAGAGGAAGTCTACGCCAGCATCGGCCAGCAGGACGAGGTGCTTGCGGATTACCCAGGCGTCGGTGGAGCGGTAGTAGCCGAACAGTGGTTCCGCCCAGTACCAGGTCGGGTTGCCGGGGCCGACCTTCGGGTGGGCCTGGAAGTCCTGGAAGCCTGGGTGCGTCTTCAGGAACTTGGTGACATCGTAGTCCGGCCCCCAGCGGTCGTCGCCGTGCCACTGCCAGTAGAACAACCCCACCCGCCGGCTGGGCTTCGGCGGGCCGACCTCGGCGTAGGAAGGCAGGCGGCGTCCGAGGGCATCGGACGCCGTGCAGTCAGCGTTACTGAGGGGGATTTGGGGGCTGGCCTGGGCGCGGACGGCGGGGCCGCCCGACGTGAGGAGAGCGGCAAGGAAAGCGACGGCCAGTGTCCATCGGATGCGGCTCATGGCGCCCTCTCCTTCTTCAGACCCGCCAGGGCGGCCAAGTGGCGAACTCTTACGGATACGGCAGATAGGGTTGGTAGCGCGGCGTGGCCGGGGCGGGCGTCGGCGAATAAACGAGCGTCCCGTCGTGATACCATTTGGCGTGGCCGTCGCAGAAGGCGTAGACGCCGCCGCCCGCGTGGCGCAGGGTGGGGACGTTGGCGGGCGTCCCTGGACTGAAATAGCCGTCGTCGCTGCCCCCGTTGTTGTTGTAGCCGTCAGTCTCCTCGTTGAACAGCACCGTGACCGCCGGCTCATTGAACTGGGCGATGGAGATGCTGACGACGAAGCCGTTGATGGAATACGAGTTGCCCTGGTTGGAGTTGTCATCGGGGCAGAGATAGACGCCCTTGCTCTTCACGAAGGCATAGAGGGAGCCTTGATCGGGATAGAATACGGTCGGCGTGGGCGATGGGAACATGGTAAAGCCCGTGTAGTACATCCACCCGCCGGGAGAAGCATTCCCCACCGACGCAGGCATGAACTCGTCGTAGTCCTGGTTGTACTGGACCACGGCGAGACTGAGTTGCTTGAGGTTAGATGTACACGAGGCGCGGCGCGCGTTCTCGCGGACTTTCTGGAAAACGGGGAAGAGTATCGCTGCGAGAATCGCGATAATAGCTATCACGACGAGCAGTTCGATGAGCGTGAAGCCACGGCGTTGTAGGGGGCGGGTGAACATGGTTTCTCCTTCGGCGGAATGAGACCGGAGGGCAGGCTGCGCCCACCCGGCGAATACGGATTTGTCATTATACGGCAGCTAAACGCCTTTGTCAAGCGGATTCAAAGCGGTTTCAGGGCGATTGTCCGGACCCGCTCGTGGCCGCCCCCCTGGAAACGTGCCCGGCTGCATCTTGCCAAATGCCCGCCGCATGTGCTAAAATAGTCGGGCGCGCGGGCTTCCGTACCTGCTTCTCCGACCTGCGCTACGCTCCCCCGCGCCCCCATTTTAGCCCGCCCGTTTAGTCCGCACGTCAGGAGTTCCATGTCCACCCAACCCGCTCAGTCCCGCCCCATCAAGTACATCTTCGTCACCGGCGGCGTCGTGTCGTCCATTGGCAAAGGCATCACCACGGCCAGCCTGGGCCGCCTGCTGCGGAACCGGGGCTTCGGCGTCACCATGACCAAACTCGACCCGTACATCAACGTGGATGCTGGGACGATGAACCCTTACCAGCACGGCGAGGTGTTCGTCACCGACGACGGGGCTGAGACCGACCTAGACCTGGGCCATTATGAGCGGTTTGTGGACATCAATCTCACGCGCGATTCGACCGTCACCACCGGTGGTGTCTACTCCACGGTCATCGCCAAAGAGCGCCGGGGGGACTACCTCGGCGGGACCGTGCAGATGATCCCGCACATCACCAACGAGATCAAGGAGCGCGTCTTGGGCTTGGGCAAGAAGTCCGGGGCGGACGTAGTCATCGCGGAGATCGGCGGCACGGTCGGGGACATTGAAGGTCTGCCGTTCCTGGAGGCCATCCGGCAGCTCCGAAAAGACGTCGGGCACGAGAACGTCCTGTATGTGCACGTGACGCTCATCCCCTACGTCGGCCCGTGGGGCGAGGTCAAGACCAAGCCGACCCAGCACTCGGTTATCAAGCTGCGCGAGATCGGCATCCAGCCCGACGTCCTCATCTGCCGGACCAAGCTGGACATTGACGACGACATGAAGGAGAAGATCAGCCTCTTCTGCGATGTGGACAAGGACGCCGTCATCGAGGCCAAGGACTCGGAGACCATCTACGAGATCCCGATGGTGTTTGAGAAAGAAGGGCTGGCCGATCTGGTCGTCAGGCGCCTCGGCCTGCCGGGCGGCGCGGCCAACATGGGCGAATGGCAGGACCTCGTCCGCCGAGTCAAGCAGCCTAAGCACGAAGTCAACGTCGCTGTGGTCGGCAAGTACACGGGCAACGGGGACGCCTACATCTCCATCGCCGAGGCCCTGAAGCACGGCGGGATCACCAGTGACGCCCGTGTCAATATCGAGTGGATCGAATCGGACTCTCTGGAAGAGCCTGGCCTGAATCTGGCCGCCCGGCTGGCGGACACGCACGCCCTCATCGTCGCGCCCGGCTTCGGGGCGCGGGGTGTGGAAGGCAAGATTGCCGCCATCCAGTATGCCCGTGAGTCCGGCCTGCCCTTCTTCGGAATCTGCTACGGCCTGCAAATGGCCGTCGTCGAGTTCGCCCGCCACGCCTGCGGCCTGGACGGGGCCAACACGGAAGAGGTGGATGCCGAGACGCCGCACCCGGTCGTCCACATCCTCCCCGAGCAGAAGCACATCACCGACAAGGGCGCGTCCATGCGCCTGGGCGCGTACCCCTGCCGCCTGACCCAGAACACCGTCGCGGCGGGCCTGTACGGCGACGGCTCGATCTCCGAGCGGCACCGGCACCGCTACGAGGTCAACAACGACTACCGCGAGCAGATGTCCAAGGCCGGCATGGTCTTTAGCGGCGTCTCGCCCGACTACCGCCTGGTCGAGATCGTCGAGCTGCCGACCCACGTCCACCCGTACTTCATCGCCACCCAGTTCCACCCCGAGTTCAAGTCCCGCCCCAACCGCGCTCACCCGCTCTTCGCCGGCCTGATTGCCGCCGCGCTGGCGCGGAAGGCGCAGGGGGCGGGGGAGGCGATGGGGTAATCAGAGTTTACGGCAAGGATACAAACACGGCACACTCCAGGTGACTGATGTTACGCGCGAGCCTCCGCCGGGCATTGAAGACCGGGCATTGAAGACCGGGCACTAAAGTACCCGTCTGGGAAGCCTGCGGCTGACCGTTCAGGGGACGCAAGAATGGACCCGCTTTTTAATCTTCCGTCCCCTGGACGGTCGGCGAAGCCTCCGAGACGGGTACTTTAGTGC
>JAYTRQ010000456.1:0-4509 GCA_043746125.1 Armatimonadota bacterium
TAGATCTGTATCAACTGCACCGGCCCGATCCCCTCAGCCACCCAGCTGAGACCGCCGCCGTTCTGGACGATCTGGTCGCGCAAGGCCTCATCAAGACCGTCGGCGTCTCCAACTACTACCCGCATCAGACGCTGGCCCTGCAAAAGTATCTGAAGGCTCCCATCGTCTCCAACCAGATCGCCATTTCGCTGCTGCGCCTTGACCCCATCTACGAAGGCTCGGCCGGAGGGCGGGCGTCGAGCGAAGCCGCCACCTGTGATGCGGGCGACGGCGTTTTGGACCAATGCGAGGAGTTCGGCATCACTCCCCTGGCCTACAGTCCCCTGGGTGGCGGCTGGCTGTCCGGCCGGCGCGACGCCCCCGCCAACGCCCCTCCTGCCATTCAGCGTACTCTAGACGCCCTGCGTGAACTCGGCCCTGCCTACGGCGGCGCAACGCCCGGTCAGCTCGCTCTGGCCTGGCTGCTCGCCCACCCGGCCAAGATCATCCCTCTGGTCGGCTCCAACGACCCAGCCCATATCCTGGAGGTCACTCAGGCAGCCTCCATCAGCCTCTCGCGCACGGACTGGTACAAGCTCTGGGTCGCCGCACGGGGCGTCGCCGTGCCCTGACGCTTGACTCTCGGGCAAGGGAAGCGGCTCCCTTGCCCCGATTCTGGGGAGCGAGTTCAACTACACTGCTTGACAAGCCGCGCGGCGCTTGGGTATACTCCCTACGGCCCGCGGGGTAAGTACGCCCGATGCGGCATCACTCAGCTGATAGTTACGCAGGACAAAATACGACGCGGAGCAAGCAGAAAAGAGAGAATAACTCTCAATAATTGCCGGATAGATCAATTGGCAGATCGGCACACTCTGAATGTGTAGGTTCTAGGTTCGAGTCCTAGTCTGGCAGTCAACAAGAAAACCGCCCCACTTAAGCAATTAAGAAGGGCGGTTTTTCTAATTTTGAGCGCATGCTCGTCTCGCGATTGTCTCAGAAAGACAACGAGGCTTTGAGAGGACGCCACACTTGCACGAGTAGGACCAGCGCGTGGCCCGTCCAGAAGGCCGTGCGGAGCCAGTTGGTCGCCACCAACCGATGAATGACGTCCGGGTCGAAGCCACGCCCGAGCGTGTTGTGGAGCGGCACGGAGACGAAGAACGTCACCGCCCACGTCCCTACGGCCAGCGCGAAGCCGAGCCAGAGCAGGCCAGGCGAGAGCCAGGACGGGCGGGCCAGGGCGAGCAGCCCGGACGCCGCCAGTTCCGCCACCATCGCCGGCAGGACGACGTAGGTCATCTGCCGCGTATGGGCGTCATGGTAGGCGGCCCAGTCCGCCGCGCCAACGCGCAGGAAGAGCGGGTAATGGACGAGTTGGACGGTCCAGATGACGCCCATCATATAGAGGGCGGCGGCGACGTCACTAAGAAACAGGGCGGCACAGACGCGCGTGGGCAGGGTAATTAATCCGGGCATTGATGCCATTGTACCCAAGCGGCAGGAAACCCCAAGACGGGCGTCGTCGCCAATGTTCCGATGCCATCTCGATTGGGGCGCCACCCCAGGAGAAATCACCCCATCATGGTAACCCTCTTCCCGCCGGAGACGCCGGACGCCTCTGGCCGCCCGGTTCCGGTCAGCACGAGACCAGAAAGGACCTCGAGCAACAGACGCGCCCCACGTTTGCCCCGCCGCCCGCCGGGGAATAATTGGCCGGAAGCTCGCTCCGATTTCAACATGCTAGGAACTCCCGCTATGGCTGTCAACTCTCAGACTGATCTCACCGATTCCACCTCCAAAGGACTCACAGGACCAGACGCCGAGGCGCAGTTCGTCCTCCAGAAAGTCCAGCCCGCCCTGCTCGGCCTCATGGATGGGTCCGTCTCTACCCTCGCCCCCCTGTTCGCCGCCGCCGGGCTGACCCACTCCTCCCGGTACGCCTTCTTCGTCGGTCTGGCCGCGTCGGTGGGCGCGGGCATCAGCATGGGCCTCTCCGAAGCGCTCTCCGACGACGGCGAGGTGACGGGCCGGGGCAAGCCTCTGATCCGGGGCGTCATCACGGGCGCGGCGACGACGCTGGGGGGGATGCTGCACACCCTGCCGTTCCTGATTGGGGCCTTGGGCGCGGCCCTGCACCTGGCCTACGGCGTGGTAGTCGTAGAACTGCTGGCGATCGCCTACATCCGCTACCGGTTTATGAAGAGTCCGCTGGCCCAGACGGTGCTCCAGGTCATCGTCGGCGGCGGCATCGTCTTCGCGATCGGGCTATGGCTGGGGAAGTTGGGGGCGTCGTAGCGGGGGTGCCTTTGTGGAGTAGGGAGAAGCCCTCACTGGGATAGGAGTAGCCGCCCCTCGGGTCGTTCTTGGTCAGACGCATCTCTAGTAGACTATCAAGGTAGAACAGAGGGGTTGAGGTTCCTTGTCCGCGTAGGTGGACACTCGCCCTACCGAAGACCCGGATTTCAATCCGGGGTAATGGGGAGTCTCTCTACTCTACCGTGTACGCCCACCTAGTCCCGCAGGAACATCTCCGTCACCCAGAAGCGGCCCAGGGCGTCGCGGTAGACGCCCGCGCCTACCTTCGTGAAGCGCGGGTCGAGGATATTGGCCCGGTGGCCAGGGCTGTTCATCAGGCTCTGGTGCGCGTAGGCCACGTTGTAGATGTCGCTCGAAACGCTGCAATAGAAGATATTCTCGCCGACCATAGCCGTCCGAGGCTCCCCGGCCCCCCAGTCGTGCAGAGTCCGCTGGTAGCGCACCATCGGCGTGGCCTCGTCGGGCGTCGGGGAGTAGTGGTCGAAGTAGTTCCGGTCGCACATCTCGCACGAGTGCGCCCGCGCGGTCTGCGAAAGCAGCGGATCGGCCGTCAACGGCTCCAGGCCGCGCGGTACGCGCTCGGCGTTGATGTCGGTCATCAGTGTCTGCTCCTCTTGCGCGTGCGTGTCGCCGCGTCCGGGGGCGGGCGTGACGGAGGCCTTGATCGGGGCAGGCACGGGCGGGGGAGGGGTGGAGACGAGGAAATACAGCGTCCCCGTGCGCCTCCACAGGGTTTCGGTCCGCAGGTTGCGGTGGTAGTGACGCACGGCGGGAGGCGGCGGGGTTTGGGCATTCAGCGTGTGTGGTTGAGACAGGGCGGCGGCGAGAAGGAGCGGCAGAGGCATTAGATCCAGCCCCCTTCCAAAGATCCGGCGGGAGCCAGGCAGGGGCAGGCAGAGGTCCAAACAAAGCGCATCTTTTAGATACCTTTCAACGCCAAAGGTCTGTTCAAGGTCATTCTTGGGGGGGAGCCGGCGGGGCAGGCTGTTTCATTATAACACGGCCGCCACCGGGGACACGTAAGAAGGAATTCAATTGCAAATCTTTTTGGGGACAGATCCTATCCCTGTCGCGTTGAATCCTATCCCTGTCCCGTTCACATTCGTTCCGGGCCGGTCCCTTCCCTCGGAGGGAAGGGTTTCGGATGAGGAGGGAAGGGCTTTGGAATAGGATAATGGGCAGGGTGGGGGCGGACAACAGGAAGTAGTCTCGCTCCGTCGCCTAGCGGCACAGGCCAAAGGCCACCCCCAAGTGGGGGCGGCCCTTTTCCATTTCGGTCTGCCTCTTTCGGTCCACGCTGACCCGCTAATGCGGCCCCATCGCCGCCTGAGGCGTGCCGCATGGGCCGCCGCCCTGCGCGGCGGGGATCTCAAACGTCTCGCCGCTGAACGTGTAGGGCCGATACCACTCCGAGACTTCCTGGCTGTTAGCCGACACATAGTGGGCGATCAAAGACCGGCGGAAGCGGTCCGTGCTGGTGTTGGGTGTCGAGCCGTGGATGACGCTGCCGTTGAAGAACAGCACATCGCCCACCTTCATGTCGCACGGCACGGCCTCCATGCCCGAAGGGACCGGCACGTACTCGGACGTGAATGAGACAGTCGGGTCGGCCTGCTGTGGACAGGCGACGTCCTCTCGGTGCGAGCCGGGCACGACCTTCATGCCGCCGTTCCCCGCGTCCACGTCGTCCACCGCCAGCCAGGCCGCCATGCAGGTGCCGGGCTTGACCCGTAAGTAGAAGTTGTCCTGATGCAGTTCCTGGCCCCTTGCCCCAGCGGGCTTGAAGTAGAACATGGTCTGGACTCCCGCCGGCTCCTCGCCGAACAGGTCTTTGAGGATCGGATACAGACGCGGGTGCAGAAGAAAGTCACGCGAGATACGCCCGACTTCGTGCTCCAGCTGCGCGTGTGGGTTCATCATGCGTGGGTAGAACTTGAGCGGGTCCGAGGCGTCTACGACCCCTTCGCCGATGGCCGATAGGCCCTCGACGGGACCGTCCGAGTTCGCGTCCATAAAGGCATCCCGGATCTGCGCGGCCTCGGCAGAGCTAAACAGGCCGCGCAGGACGATAAACCCGTCTTGCTCGAACTGCGCCTTCTGCGCGTCGGTCAGCCCCGCCACCTCATTGAGCCGGGATAGGGTGGGGCGGTCTAGTAAAGCAGTGCCAGCGGACATTTGCATTCCCTCCATTACGTTTTTTTCGAATATCAG
>JAYTRQ010000457.1:0-4505 GCA_043746125.1 Armatimonadota bacterium
CCGCTACTGCGCCCCGGCCAGAACCGTCTGGTTCTTGCCGCCGCGCTTGGCCCGGTACAGGGCCTGGTCGGCGAGACTGACGAGGGCCTGCGTGTCGTCCGTGTTCTCCGGGTAAGTGGCGACGCCCAGACTGATCGTCTTGAAGACGGCCACGTCCGGGTCGTCGGGGAAGCCGGGGAAGACTGCGCGGGCGACGGCCTGACGCAAGCGCTCAGCGGTCTGGTAGGCCTCACTCGAAGGAGTCTCCGGCATTACCAGGATGAACTCCTCGCCCCCGAAGCGGCCTAACACGTCTACCCCCCGCACGTTCTCGCGCAGCAGCCCGGACAGCATTTTGAGCAGGACGTCACCCTGCACGTGGCCGTAGGTGTCGTTGTAGGGCTTGAAGCCGTCCACGTCCAGCATGATGACCGACAACGGGTGCCCATAGCGCTGGGCGCGGCGGCGCTCGTCGAGCAGCGCCGCCTGCACATGGCGGCGATTGTACAGGCCCGTCAGACCGTCCGTGACCGCCTGATTGTAGACGTCCTGGTGGGAGCGGACGTTGGCGACGGTCGCCGCCGCCTGGCTCGCCAGGGCGCGGATGCGGCCCAGATCGCGATTCGTGAACGTGCCCGGCGAATCGCGCTCGAACTGCACCACGCCCACCGTCTCGTTACCGGCGACGAGGGGCAGCAGCAGCAGGGCGAACGACGGGGCGCGGCCCCCTTTTTCCTCGGGAGTCCGGCGCGGGTCGCACGCGCCATCGCGGACCAGCAGGGGCATCTTGCGGTCGGCGACGCGGCCGACCAGGCCCTCGCCGAAGCGCACCGAGGCGCCCTCCTCGACCGGAAGGCCCGTACGGAGAGGTGTCGGGGCGAGCCGGTCCAGTCGGGTCTCCGACTCATCGGCCAGCCAGAAGCCGGCCCGGTCGCAGGAGATCAGGTCGGCGGAGAGCTGCATGAACCGCTCGATCACCTTGTTCGGGCTGGTCTGGGAGACGGTGACGGCGCTGATCTTCTCCATCGCCCGTACCTGATCGCGCAGCAGGGCTACTTCAAATCCGAAGTGCGCGACGACGAGCAGCAGGGCCAGCAGGGCCGCCGCCCCGGCCACGCCGGTGAGACCAAGGGGCGCGTAAGCACAGGCCATCAAAATGGAGACGGGCGCGGCGACAACCAGCGTCGCCGCCTCCAGCCGCCAGCCCTTCCAAGCATGACGCCGGACCGTCGTCTCAGCGTGGAAGTGCCGTCCCAGCCCCAGCAGCCGCCCACCGACGTAGACGAGACCGTAGCAGGCGGTGACCAGGACCAGTTCCAGAGGCGTGTGCGGGGCACCCCACGGGCGCGGCCCATGTAGGGCACCATGCAGAAGGCCGGCCGCGACGGTTGCGATGGCCAGCCACAGGCCGCGCTCGTAGATTCCGCGCCGCAGGATCGGCAGATCCCGCGAGAAGGCATAGGCCGTATTGGCGAGCAGCAGGGGCAGCAGGGCGACGGCGGGTGGCAGCAGCAGCAGGGCAGCCAGCCCGACGGCGGGGATCAAGCCCACGCGCTGGCCGCGCGGCCCGCTGGCCGGTAGGATCACGGACAGCAGGGAGAGGCCCACGAATAACAAAAAGAGCGGAAGGAGTGTGGGATCGTTCAGGTGCTCGAATCGGACCGCCCAGAGGGTCAGGCCCGCGCAGCACGCGACGCCGAGGGCACGGCCAGAGCCACCCCGGAGTCTGAGCAGAAGGGAACGGGGCACGTCCGGGTGGGGCGGTTCCGCCACGACATCGTGTTCTAGAGCCATGGGAATCGGTTGTGAACGTGCTGTAATCATGGCGATACGGCTTCCCTCAAAGGAGAGTAAAAGAGTCCTCTTGTGATTATTCCATAGACCGCGCCGATTCACCAACGCTATTTTTCGGCGGGCCGTGCCTGGACGAACAGCAGATTGGAGACGCGGAAGCCCAAAAGGGACGTCACCTCGGGGGCCTGTCCGATCGGCCCGCTCGGAGGAACGCGGTAGGCCCGCAGGGCCTGGCTCTCCCCATCGCCGCACAGGTACAGGAAGCGACCCGACGGGTCAAAGTAGAAGTCGGTCCCATTGGTGTCCAGCAGGCTGTCAGGGAAGGGCATCAGGAGGCCGTCGGCGCGGACGCCAAATTGCGAGATCGAGTCCTCGCCCCGGTTGGCAGCCAGCAGGAGGCGCCCGGCCGGGTCGAGCGTGGGGGAGGCAGGATGCAGGCCGGTCGGCACGATGCCGGGCGACAGCAGACGCAGAATCCCGTCCGCGCCGATGCGGAACTGCGACATCGTGTCCTTGTCGCAGGAGTTGGCGTAGACCGTGCGCCCGTCCGGCCTGAAGACCAGGACCGACGAGTACAGGTTGTTCGCAAGCGGCACGGGCGGAAGCGGGGACAGGCTGCCGCCAGATCCGATCCGGTAGCCGAAGATCGCGCCGCCGGACGCACAGGCGACGTAGGCGAACCGCCCGCCAGGGGCGATTTGGAGATCGCCCCCGCCACCCCCGCCGAAGACGCCGCGCGGGAGCTGCGGGATCAGACCGCCGGCCGGCCCGACGCGGTAGGCGGTGATCTCGCCTCGGGCGTGGGAAGCGTAGGCGTACCGCCCCTGCGGGTCGAGAGTGAGGCTTTCTGGATACGTCCCGGCGGGTACGGAGGCAGGGGAAAGCGGGGCCAGGCCCTGGCCCGTGAGGCGGTATTGGGAGATCGTGCCGAGCACGGCATTGACGCAGTAGGCGAAGCGGCCCGCCGGGTCGAACGTCAAGGTGTCCCCGCCGCGCGGGCCGGTGGGTGAGGCCGACAGCGGCGAAAGCAGGCCGTCCGCCCCGACACGGTAGCACAGGAACTCGCCCAGCCCGGAGCCGGAGGCGAACAGGAAGCGCCTGCTGGGATCGGACGCAAGCCGTCTCACCTCCGGCTCGCCCGGCACGTCGGCCGGGGAAAGTGGGCGGAGGACGCCGGTGGGCATGACTTCAAACTGCGCGATCCGCCCCTCGTGGCAGGAATAGGCCCACTCGGGGCCGGCGGGCGGGGCCGGAGGCGGAAGGGCGGCGGGAAGAACCGCAGGGAGCACGGCCGGGGCGGCTTCAGCTGGTCGCGTCACGCCCCCAGTCCCCCGCACGGCGACGGCGATGGACGTCCAGGTGTCCTCGCCGGAAGCGAAGTTTGGGTCCAGGGTCGTCAGCACCCCGCCCGTGCCGATCTCGTACTGCGCGAGGAAGCCGGCCCCGAACGCGAACACGAAGCCGGTGCGCGGGTCCGAGGCCAGCGCACCCGGATTTCGGCCGGTGCGGGCGGCTTCCGGGTTGAGCGGAGTCAGTGCGCCCTCCGTGCCGACCTTGAACTGATGGACGGCGTAGAGGCCGTACTTGTCGTTCGCGTTCTCGGCGACGTACAGCGAGTCCCCGGACGGGCTGAAGACCGGCTGGCTCAGGTTGCTACCGATGCGCGGGACGCTGCCGGGGACGGGCGTCAGTGCGCCGTCCGTGCCAATCCGGAACGGCAGCAGGGTCTGCGAGCCGACCACATAGAGGAAGCGGCCCATCGGGTCCACGGTCACTCCAGGGAAGCCGTACGACACCTCCGCGTCCGTGCCAGGCAGGAGTGAAAGGGAGCCATCTTCGCCGCGCCGGAAGCCCGAGACCCCCTGCCCCGATAACCCCTGCCCCACCGTCCACTGTCCGCCGTGGACCACATACAGGAATGGGGCGGCCGGGTCCAGGGCGAGATTGAACGGCTGCGGCCCCACCGGGGCTGGGGCGCCGGGAAGCGATCGGAGCTGCCCCTGCGTCCCCACGCTGAAAGCCCACACGTCGCCCCCGCTGAGGGCATACAGGAAGCGGCCTGACGGGTCGAGGGCGAGGGATGTCGGTCCTCGCCCGGCCTGCCCGGTGGGGACCCGGCTGGGCGTTAGCGGGGTCAACCCGCCGCCCGCACCGATCCCAAACTGCAAGATCGCGCCACCGGCCGTGTCCGCGACGTAGACCGCCCGCGCCTGGGGATCGGCGGCGACCTCGACGGGGCCTTGACCTGCCGGCACGCGCGGCGGATCGAGGGCGGAGGCCGAGCCGTCGGCGTTCAAGCGGAACTGGGCCAGGTCGTGCCCGGCCAGGGCGTACACATACGTCGCGTCCGCGTCCGCTGCGGGCGCAAGCAGCAGAAGCGTCAGGAGCCACGGCAACAGTCGGGTCATCGGGGTCTATCTCTCCTAGCGTGAGGGGGACATGGTCGCTACGGGTTCCAGCGCCTCATAGCGCGTCGGCGGGATCGCCGGGCCGTCCAGGACTTTTTGCAGTCGCAGTGACCCGTCCGGCCAGATCTGGTACAGGGCGATGGTGTCATCGGCCTCATTGGGCAGGTAGTAGTGCGACCCATCCGGGCTGAAAACGGGTGGCGGCAGGTAGAAGGCACCGGAAAGGACCTCCTGCACGGGCAGAAACGTCAGAGACCCATCCGCGCCGACGCGGACCGGGCGGACCGACTGCGCGTGGCGCTGCCAATCAGAAGCGCTGATGCC
>JAYTRQ010000458.1:0-4502 GCA_043746125.1 Armatimonadota bacterium
CTGAGCATTTGGACAAGCGGCGCTCGCTTCGGACTACTTCCGAAACCCTTCCCTCCGAGGGAAGGGACAGGCACGGAACGAATGTGAACGGGCCAGGGAGAGGAGCCAAACGACCAAGGAGAGGAGCCAAACCAACGTGAATGGGATAGGGAGAGGGTCGCACCCCAGAATTGGAGGGGGAGCGTGCAGGAAACACAGGCCAGCCCGCCGAATTGGGCGGCGGGAGGAGAGCGATGCGGACCCTGACACTCACGTTTCTGACGGCATTCTGCCTCTGCCTCTGTCTCGCCGCGACTGGTAGGCCAACGCCTAAAGCGCCTGCGAGGCCCATTTCCCAGGCCCAGCGCGAGATCCAGGCAATCTACAACCAAATTGACGCGGCGCTGGGCCGTAAAGACGTGGACACCGCCTTCGACTTCAACACGGAGGACAGCGAGTTTTACGACAAAAACGGTCACCCGCAAGACGTCACAGACGCCCGACAGGAGTTGGTACAGCTCTTCGGGGACCTGGACACATATAAGCGTAAATCGGTGATCGTCAACTTCTCCGGTGGAGATACGGATGCGACCGTCACCGTCCGCTACCACTCGTACCAATCGGTCGCGAACGCCATCAGCGGCAGGTCCGCCCAGGTGGTCACGGACGAGACCTACCGAGACTATTGGGTGAAGACGGACGATGGCTGGCGGCGCAAGCGCAGCCGGTCACTCTCGTTTAAAGTCAAAATCCACCGGTCATCTTGAGCGAGTCACCCAGACGACGAAAAAGCCGTGCCTGTCAACGGGTGTTGACGCGGGACGGCTTTTCTTTGCACGGGACTTGCTCCCTTCAGAGAGTCCCTTGTGCAGCCGGAGATTGTCCGGGCTTGATATGATAATAACACAGGTTCGGGTTCCTGTCAAGCGGTTTTTGAAACTATTTTTCCAGCAGGGCGACGGCGAGCGCGGCCTTATCCTGGGCGGCATCGCCGAGGGCGGCGGGGACAATGGTGACGCCCTCCCAGACACGCGGCCAGCAGTTGGCTTCCGTGGCCTCGCGGATGGGGCCGAGCAGCAGATCGGCGGCGTGAACGGCCAGCGTCCCGAGCACAATACGCTCCAAGTTGAGCGTTTGGAGCAGGTTCGCCAGGCCCAGGCCCATGAATCGGGCGGCGTCGGCGATAACGGAAAGCGCGACAGGATCGCCCAGCCGGGCGCGGGCACAGACGTCGTGGGCGGTCAGGCCGTCCTCGCCGGAGCGTTCGCGGCCCATGCGCCCAATGGCCGTGCCGGAGGCCAGCGCTTCCAGACAGCCGCGCTTTCCGCAGGGGCACAGGGGACCGTCCAGCAGGACGGTGGCGTGGCCGATTTCACCGGCTAGGTCGCCCCGCCCCCGGTAGAGCTGACCATTGAGGATCAAGCCCGCGCCAATGCCTGTCCCCATCGTCAGGAACGCCATGTCCTGACTCCCCTGCCCCGCCCCCCACTTGTGCTCGGCCAGGGCGGTCGCGTTGGCATCGTTCTCCAGTCTTGTCGGCAGGCCAAACTCGGCTTCCAAGAGAGCTTTGAGCGGGACAGCTTCCCAGTCGGGCAGGTTGGGCGGGGCGTACACGGTTCCCGTAGCCGTGTCCAGTGGGCCGCCGCAGGAGACGCCCAAGGCGGTCAAGTCCGTTGGGCGACAGTCCCGCCGGCGACAGACTTCCCGCGCCAGGTCCATCAGCAGGGTAACACCCTCCTGCCAGGAACCTTGCGGCGTTGGGCCGGAGGCGCGGGCCAGGACGTTCCCCCCGCCATCGCCGATGACGGCGGCCGACTTGGTGCCGCCCAAATCTATCCCTAAGTACAGTTCCGTCAATTATGGCTCCACGTTCTGCTTGTGGGGGGTATCTTGCCTGCCCATCTGCGTCTCCTGAGTCGGCTCGTACCCGCCGTCGTCGCTGACGCTGCGCTGCTTTTCCGCGCTGGGGATGCCGCTGCTGGCGGGCGCCTCGCTGCTAGCCCCGGCGAAGTGGGACCACGTCGTCGCTTCCTTCTCGTTGCCGTCGCCGCCGTCCGCGAATAGGTGCTTCGAGGTGACTGAGTCAGCGGCCAGGGGCTGCTCGAATCCGTCCGGGTCACTCAGGGCGATGTGGTCTTCGATGTCGTCTTCAGTCATAGGGGGAGATCTTCTTCATGTTCACTTCAAGATCCGGGGGCATTCGGAACCTACCCGCGACAAGTCGCTTCCCTCCCGAAACAGGAGGAGGGGGAGGAGAAGTACAGGAAGGAGCGGCGGGGCCGCAGCCTCTTGCCCCCCTGATGGTGCACTCACTGCCGGTGCCCTGAACTCTTCCCCTCTCCGTTTCTGCACTGGCAGACCCGGAGGGCGGGGAGGGTGGCGAGCCTCGGCGAGACGGGAGGGGTTCCGATGATCAAACCTGTTGTACCCAGTTCCCGTGCGCCTCCCGCATGGCGGGAACGATCTCATGGCCTGCGTCGGGCAGGTACAGCAGGTCCTTCTTGCAGGTCAGTTCGTTGTAGACGGCGTAGATGGTCGGCGGCTTGCAGGACGGGTCGCGCCCGCCTGCACTCATCTGGGTCGGGCAGCGGACGCCAGCGGCGTGGGAGAGCGGGTCGAAGTAGGCGTAGGTCTTGTAGACCTGGGCGGCACGTTCCGGGTGGGCTTCAGCGTAATCAGCGAGGAGGCCCCGCGCGTCCGGGTAGCGGGGGGCCTTGAGGCGCTTGTACCTCGCGCGGTCGAGTAAGGATAGGGCCAGTTCCAAAGCGCACAGCCAGGGCATGTCGGCGAGGCACAGTTTGACGGCTGGGGAGAGTGCGGACGTGACGAGGGCCAGTCCCCCACCCTGGCTCATGCCACCGGCCATCAGGCGGTCCGGGTCAACGTCTGGCTGGGCAGCCAGCACTTCTAACGCCCGCAGGCAATGGGCGACGATTCCCCGGTAGACGTACGTCCGAGGCGAGTCTATCCCCTGCGTGATATAGTCCGCCCCGACGGTGCTGGGATGGTCATACGGCTCGTTGGGCAGGTTCCCGTGCAAATTGAGGCCCAGCGTCAGCGTGTCCGGGTACAGGCATTCCGGGCCGGGTGGCGGGTGGCCGAGCGAATAGCCCGGCAGCCACAAGTACCCCCGATGACGGCCTGGCGGCAAGGCCTTGGGTACGGCCAGCCAGCCGTAGACCAGCACGTCGCCCAGGGACGAGAACCGCAGCCAGTCTACCATGTGCGCGTCGGTTTCGCCGCCCGCGCCGGGCAGTCGCTCCCATTCCAGCGGCACGTCAGAAAGTTCGTCCTGGACGCTTCGCCAGAAGTCCGCGAAATCGGCGGGGCGCTTGACGTCCGCCCGTGTGCGCTCTAACGCGGTGTCAGTCATACGAGGTGATCACTCCCCAGCATAGAAAAGGGCACAGCCAGCAGCGATCCGTCAAAAGAAGAAAGCCGTCCCCCGGGGCGGCTTTCGTTCAAGGGAAGGGTCAGGCAGGCCTCTCCGCCCCTGCCGGGGTCGTCTGCCGGACCGTCTTCGCATCCACGCTCACGCCCCGGCGGGCCGGGGCACTCACCCTCGCCCGCAGCAAGCCCAACTGACGGTCCGCTGTACTAGAGGGTCATCGGCCGGACGTCCCGCTTTAGCAACTGCACGCACTCGGGGCACCCAGAGGCGTTAGTCGGCGTCAGAGGTCGTGGATTTGTAGAAATGTGCCGGGCACAGAGTCTGTGGGATGCCCACGACCTCCTGACGCCCCAAGTTCAGAGCGGCGGCATCCCTGATGGCCGTCCCAGTCACCTTCAAGGTCTCCACGGTCGTGAAAGCGGCCTGGAAGGCTTCTAAGAGACTGTATAAAAAGCAGAGCGGGCGATTAAAATCGTGGCAACGAGTGCACAAAACCTGCCTCCGCAGGTTAAGAGTCAGGTCAAGAAGCCAGAGCGATCTGAGTCTGCGAAGGCAGACTTTGTGCCTTTGTTGCTGCGGTTTCAACCGCCGGTCTATGGTTTCTACACAGTCTCTAAGTCGTGGGTCGGCTTCTTCTTTTCGATCGCGCCCTCATTGTACCCGAAGGCTCCACCCCACGTTCTTCTCCGCCGCCAGGTCATGCACTAGCGTCCGACACGAGCAGCGGCACCCGACACGAGCGCTACCCTAATCCGAAGCCCTTCCCTCCGAGGGAAGGGACCGGCACGGAACGAACGTGAACGGGCCAGGGATAGGAATCCGGCTACTCCCCCGTCACCGTAATGGGCGAGATCGCGTTAAGAGCCGGGCCAGCTTGGTAAGACGGCTCGCCGAGCTGCTGGAAGAGGAAGGCGTCTTCGTCGGCCTGTTCGGCATCGCGCTGGGCCTTGGTCGTGTCAATGCCGCCGTGGCCGGCATCGTAGTCCACGCGCAGCAGGACGGGACGGCCGCTGGACGTGGCCGCTTGCAAGCGGGCGGTCATCTTGGCCGGCTCCCAGGGCGAGACGCGTGGGTCGTTGATGCCGGTCGTCAGCAGCACGGCCGGGTACTTCACCCCGTCGCGGACGTGCTG
>JAYTRQ010000459.1:0-4474 GCA_043746125.1 Armatimonadota bacterium
CCAAAACCTCGCCAGCCAATGCCTCGGTCGGATCAACGGCGGCGGGTGCGGCGCTCTTTTTGGCTCTGGGTTTTTTCTCGGACGTTCGGGGTGTCGCCATGCGTTCTCCTTGTGATACAGCGTCGTAATGGGATAAAGTCGGTGGCCGCGCTAAACTCAGTCGGAGATAAGGCACCGACGGGATAGTCTACCGGCAGAAGTAGTACAACTGTGGGAAGAAAGGTTGTGGTTAACGGGTAAATACACAGACTCTAAGTATGGCATAAAACGACCCGTTTTCGTGTCGTTCGATCCGAAACCTTTCACCTGCGACGTCTCAACCAACAGCTTTCTGCTGGGTGGACTTCTGCGCCCGAAGAGTGTCTAGTAGGTGCGGGTTCTCAATCAATTGCATAGGGCGGGCGGCGGCTTGTTTGCAAGCGTGGCGACGGCCTTGAAAGAGACGCCGCCCGGCATCCGCCGTGCCGTCGCTCCGGGTGAGGCGTCCGATGCCCCGACTGGAGCCGGTGCGGACCATCTGCCATGGCATTGCTATCAAGTCGCCCTCACCGCAGACCTTCGCACATATCTGGAGTGGGCTAAAATCGTAGCGGAACTGAGCGGAGTAGCGGGCCTAGCCGCCTTGCTCCCCAGCCGTGCCCATCCGCAGTGTAAAATGGCCATCATTCTCTGCGGGGGAAACATTGACGCGCTCGCCCTGACCGATATCACCCGCCGTAAGATTCTGCGGGCAGACCGCTACCTCCACCTGCTCACAGCCTGCGATGATCCGCCTGGATCCCTCGCCCTGCTGCTGGACGTCGTCGGCGCGGAGTGCGGCAACGTCATCAGAGTCACCCATAACCGCCTGCGCCCAAACGTTGCCCCGGTTATGACGGGCGCCGAGATTTTGGTCGAGGTGCGCGACCGGGCACACTCGGAACGTACACTCCCTGCTTTGACTGTGTGGGGGTACCCAGCGGAGCGGCTGATCTGAGATGCCGTTCAGCGCGAGGGGAGCGCTAGGCTCTGCTGAAGAAGCACGGTGGCTTTCTCCAGGCCGGACGTCTTGGCTCGGTGGCGGAACACGTCATAGCCGTTCTCCTCGATCTTGTCCAGGATACGTGAGTAGAGGATGCGGGCCAGGCGCACGGGCAGGCGGCAGGAGGGTGTGATGTAGGGGATGCCAACGTCGGCGCAGGCATAATACTCGCGGGCACGGGCGATCTCGAACTTCATCAGGGTAATAAACTGGTTGTTGACGATTCCCTCTGCCAGCATGGCCTCGGTGTAGCCAAAGTGTTCCATATCCTCCTGGGGAAGGTAGATGCGCCCCCGCGCCGCCCAGTCCTCGCCGATGTCGCGCCAGAAGTTCGTGAGTTGCATCGCCAGGCCCAAGTCGTGGGCCGGGGCGAGGCCGGCCGAGTCGGACAGACCAATGACGTGGCACATCATCAGGCCGACGACCGAGGCGCTGCCATAGGTGTAGGTCCTCAGGTCTTCAAACGTCCGGTAGCGTGTCCGGGTTAGGTCCATCGCCATCGCATCCAGAAAGGCCATCGGGTACTCCGGCGGGAGCGCGTGCCGGTGCGCCATGTCCGCAAAGGCATGTAGGACCGGCAGGTCCGAGCCGCCCGTCTTCAGGGCGTCCCGCGTCGCCTCCCGGTAGTTCTCCAGCGATTCGGCCGGGTCTGAGCCGGGGGCGGGGTTATCCACGATCTCGTCCGGGTAGCGGACGAAGCCGTACAGGGCGTGGACGCTGCGGCGGACTTCGGGCGGGAAGAAGAGCGTGCTGAAGTAGTAGGTCTTCCCGTGGTAGGCGTTCAGACGTTTACAGATCGCATACGCAGCGTCCAATTCTGTCTTAGATTCCGTTCGAGAGGCCATCAAGGGCATGATTGTCGCTTTCTAAGCGTTGTCCGCCAGTATACGTTCCGTGACCAGTTTTGCGCCCAGGCAAACCAGCGGGACGCCGGTTCCAGGCACTGTACTCGCGCCGACAAAGTAAAGGCCGCCGACGTCAGGGGACTTGTTGGACGGCCGGAAGTAGCCTACCTGCAAGATGCCGTGCGACAGCCCGAAGGCCGCCCCGAACTTGAGATTATACTGATCCCGCCACTCGTGTGGCGTGACCACTTGCTCCACCACGACGTGCTTTCGCAGATCGGTCATTCCCCGCGCTTCTAGCTGCCCATAGACCTTGTCTTTGAACCGATTGATCTGCCCTGCGTCCCACTGCATCTGGTCCGTCAGGTGGGGGATCGGGACCAGAACGAAGAGGTTATCACAGCCTGGTGGCGCCACGCTCGGGTCCGTTCGCCCGGGCGCGTTCACATAGATGCTCGGGTCGCGTGGTGGCACTTTAGCGTCAAAAATCTCCTCGAAATTGCGCTTATAGTCCGATGAGAGAAAGAAGTTGTGGTGCTTCAAGTCTGGATAGACGCGGTCCGTTCCAAGATACAGCATGAACGCGGACGACGTGAACGCTTGCCGCTTCCATGAGGGTTCGTCATACTTCGCCGGCCGCTCCGCCAGCAAGTCTGTGTAGGTGTACGGCAGATCGACGTTAGAGATCACGACATCAGCTGTCAGGACGTCCCCGTCCACACAGACCCCCCGCGCCTGGCCATCCTTGACCATGATCTGCGTGACGTTCCGGCCCGTTTCGATCACTACGCCCAGTTTCCGCGCCACGGCCGCCATCGCCGCCGGCAGGGCGTAGATCCCGCCCTCCGGGTAGTACAGGCCGTCTTCCGCCAGTTCCGTGTATGCCAGGAGCGTGTACACGGCTGGGGCCTCGAACGGTGATATCCCAAGGTACATGGACTGCATCGAGAACGCCTGCCGCAACCGGTTGCTCTTGAAGAACCGCGAGACGTGCGTGTACAGTTTGTCCAGCGCGTTGAGCTGCCCCAACAGCTTGAGATTACTTGGAGTGAAGAAGTCCCCAGCCTTCGCAAAATTCTTCTCGACGAACTGCCGGCGTCCGATCCGGTACTTCTTGCCCGCGTCTTCCAGGAAGCGGTAGTAGCCGGGCGTCACGCCCGGCTCGATCCGCTCCAGCTCGGCGATCATCTTGGGTAGATCGCTGGACATCTCCATCTGGCTGCCGTCGCCGAAGTGAACCACATAGTTCGGCTCCATCTTGATCAGCGTGACCCAGGCGTTAAAGTCTTCTCCGCAGGCTGCGAACAAGTCACGATAAACGTCGGTCATCAGCAGCAGGGACGGGCCGGTATCAAAGCGAAAACCTTCAACTTCGAGGACATTCGCCCGTCCGCCGACCGTGTCGTTCTTTTCTAAGATCGTGACCTGAAACTTACCCGTTGCTTGTAGCCGCATCGCCGTCGCCATCCCGCCGATGCCAGCCCCAACGATCACTACCCTTTTGCTCATACTGCCTCAATTCTAAACCATTTCCATTATACCCAATCTACACACAATGGCAGGAACAGCGGCGGCGCCTACAGAACGCAGCCGCATCCGACCCGTAAGAAGCCTCAAAATGTCCCGTATTCTCGTCCTCACGATCACCGTCTGCCTGTCCGGGGCCGTCCTGGTCGCCCCTCTCGCCACCTGAGCGGCGCGTTCTCCTACATTGCCTCATCGGGCTGGGTCGTAAAGCCGTTCCCAGGCGTGAAATACAAGATCTGCTACGCCAAGCCCGTTGTGGGCTTCGCGCCCGACATTGTTGTCGTGAACGAGGCCGCTCCGGGTTCGATCCCGGAGCACGCGTGGGCCAATCTGACCCAGCTCCGGGCGTGGTATCCCGGCCTCCATTTTCTGGGGCAGTCGTCGTTCATCACACGCTCTGGGCTGCGCGGGGTGAAACTGCCGGCGAGGGGGACGCCTGCCGGCCACAAGATCCGTCAAGCGTTCTCTCTTTTCGCCGGGAATGGCACTCAGAAGTGGGTCGTGACCGCTTCCACGCCTGCCTCAGAGGGCGCCAAGTATGACCAGGCTCTTAATACCTCTTCGAAGACGTTTACGCTCAAATAGTCGGGGTGGGAGACTGCCGCTGGGGGTGGCTGGAAACCCACCCCCAGTGCGCTATAATGGGCTATGACCTATGCCTGGTTCCTGCTCGTCTTCCTCGCCGTCCCCATTATCCTCATCGCGGCCTCCCTCCGGCGCCGATGGAGCGCACGGCACACGTTGGCTTGCGCCGCGGTCTGCCTGCTGGCCTTTGTGTATACGTCGCCCTGGGACAACCATGCTGCCAAGACAAAGCTTTGGACGTTCGACCCCCTCTTCGCCCCGCCGAGTCACTTTTTGTTCTATTTGCCCTGGGAGGAATACGCCTTTTATTTCGCGCAAGGCATTTTGACGTGCCTCCTGGTCGTCGCCCTCTCGCGGCGGCTTAGGCCTGCGTCGGGAGATCCTGGCCTGTGAGGCACATGGCGTATTTGCAATACGAACTCCTGTGGGCGCTGCCGGTCATCTTCGTCCAATGGGCCGTGGCTGGGCGAGAATTATGGCGCTGGCGGCGGCTGCT
>JAYTRQ010000460.1:0-13492 GCA_043746125.1 Armatimonadota bacterium
GGCGGGGAGGATTCCCGCTGGGAAAGTGTTGCGGCCTTCTTACAGAGCATGTTCTCGGGGGATGCACCAGAAGACGAGGCGGAGTAGGCTTTACATTGCAGCCCAACCCGACTAGGCCGCAGTATGACATAAGCGAGCTTATAGGAACCCGCGATACTCGTTCCCACTCGTCTAATAGCAATTCAATCTCCAACGCCGAACCGTGGATTTTCGGTATAATGAGACGTGACCCGAACCCAAAGGCGGCTTCCCGCCGTTAATAACACACCAGAGGATGGCAGAGTAGAATGTCTGGACACAGCAAATGGTCTAGTATCAAGCACCAAAAGGGCAAGGCGGACGCCGACCGGGGCAAGGCGTTCACCAAGATCGCCCGCGAGATCATCGTCGCCGCCAAGACCGGCGGCCCGAACCCCGACTCCAATATCGCCCTGCGGGCGGCGATCACCCGCGCCCGTGCCGTTTCCATGCCGCAGGATAACATCAAGCGGGCCATCCAGCGCGGCGCGGGTGGGGACGAGAGCGCGAACTACGAAGACCTGACCTATGAAGGCTACGGGTCGGGCGGCGTTGCCGTCCTGGTCAACTGCCTGACCGACAACAAGCAGCGAACGGTCGCTGAAGTCCGGTCCGCCTTCAACAAGACGGGCGGTCGGCTGGGCGAGTCAGGCAGCGTCGCGTACCTCTTTGATCCCAAAGGCGTCATCATCGTGGACGCCGGCGCGGCTTCTGAGGATGCCGTGACCGAGGCGGCCATTGAGGGCGGGGCCGAAGACGTCCGGCCCACCGACGACGGTGGCTTCGAGATCACGACTGCGCCGCAGGATCTGCCGGCCGTGCAGAAGGCTTTAGAGGACGCTAAGATCGCCTACGCCTCGGCGGAGGCGACGATGATCCCGCAGACGACCGTGTCGATCGTCGGCAAAGAGGCCGGCCAGGTGCTGCGCCTGCTGGACCTACTGGAAGATAACGACGACGTCCAGAACGTCTACGCCAACTTCGACATTTCGGACGACGAATTGGAGGCTGCCGGAGGGGGCCGCTGATCCGCGTCTGAAGAAACGTGTCTGAAGAAAAGAGTCTGCCCACATGCCCCGGCACATCCCCCTCGCTCGGATGATCGCGCTCTGCGCGTCCTGTCTGCTGCTGGCCGGGCCATGCGCCGTCTTGCTTCGTGCGGACGACGTCAAGCTCAAGGCCGTTTTCGGGCTGGCCGGGCGCTATCGGCCTGGGACCTGGTGCCCTGTCACCGTCTCGGTCCAGAATCCCGGCGCGGACGCCATCGCCGGTCAGGTCCAGGTGCTAGCGTCCAGCGACCCCGGCCGGCAGAACTACGGCGGTCAGGAGGCCAATTCGGCCCTGACAACCGCCCTCTTCGCCCGCCCCGTTTCCGCGCCTAGCGGGACGCAGAGCTTCGTCGTCTACGCGCGGGGGATTGACCCTGGCCGTGACAGCGTCACCGTCCAACTCACCGACGGCCGTGCCCGAGGCGACGGGCGGCTGCTGTCTCAGATCACCAACCAGACGTCAAGCCAGGCCTCTGGCCTGCCTCCGGCCATTACTGGGTCTCCGATCGGTGACACGGATCTGCTGCTCGTCAGCTTCGGTGGTGAGCAGGGCGCGTTCAACTATCTGGCCGGGCAGAAGCTGGGTCTTGGGCATCAGTCTGGTGGTGGCCTCACGCACTTCTCCCCCCCGACCCAAGCCTCCCCCCAGCAGGCGGCACAGATCAACTCAGGTATCCCACCGACTGTCCAGATCGCCGATGCGTCGGCGGCCGATCTGCCGGACAAGGCGGCGGGGTACAGCGGTGTAGACGCCTTCCTGCTGCGCTCCGATGCCCCGCTGGACACGCTGACCGAGGCGCAGACGGACGCCCTGCGCGGCTGGGTCGCGGGGGGCGGCCACTTGATCGTCTGTGGCGGCGTGGATCCCAGCCGCTTCGGCTCGGCCTTCTTCACAGGCCTCCTGCCCGCGACGGTGGGCGCGGCCCGGCCCTCCGTGCCTGTCGTGGGTGTCGGACAGGTGGGGGCGCTGACGCTCGTGCCCAAGCCGCTCCCCGGCGTCCGCGTCCTGGGCGGTGACGGCGTGGGGGGGGCGATGATCGTCAGTGGTTCTTACGGCGCGGGCACCGTAACGATGACGGCCTACGACCCGACGACCAAGCCGTTCCAGTCCCCCACCTTCGCCGCCCCCGCCCTCTGGCAGACGCTGCTGACGGCAGGTCAGTCCACGTCCTCCTCCCTGCTGGGACACGTGGCCGCGCGGGAGGAGAACTATTCCCAGCCTCAATACGGCTACTACAACGGTGGGCAGTCCCTCCTCTCGGACGCCGTCATGCGGGCGCCCTCTCTGGACGCGCCCGGCACCGAAATCATCGGCCTGTTTCTGCTGGTCTATCTGATTGCTCTAGTGCCGGCGAACTACCTGGTGCTGAAGCGGCTGGACCGCAAAGAACTCGCCTGGGTGACGATCCCGGCCCTGGTACTCGTCTTCGCCCTGGGCACGTTTGGCGTCGGCTACGCCGCCAAGGGCGGGTCGGTCTTCCTGAACCGCGCTTCCGTCCTGGAGACGACCAGCGGCCAGAGGGACGCAGGTGTTTTCACGGAGATCGGCCTGTTCTCGCCGCACCGGACGTCGTACGACATCACGCTCCCCGGCGCGAACGTCCTGGCCGCTATCCCGAACCCCGGTGTCAACTATGGCAATGGGGAGCGCGGCAATGGGGACTCTCAGTCCTACGGCCAGACGCGGTTCGTGCAGATGGGGGAGGGGGCTGCTCTCCAGGACACGTCCGTGAATATGTGGGCGATGCGGGCATTCGACGCACAATCCACCACAGATCTCGGAGGTTCCATTGACGCCGGCCTTTCACAACTGTCTGGTCTGTCACTGCCCCGCGGGATGACTTCCTGGGGCGTCTCCGGGACCATTCATAACCGGACGCGCTATGACCTGAGCGAATGCGCGGTCCTCTACAACGGCCAATGGCAGGATATAGGCGACCTGAAGCACGGGGCGAACGCCTCGGTCTCAATCTCCGCTCCGACCGGCCACACCGTGCAGGGTGGGTTCCAAATCCCCGCCCTGCGCGGGGCCGTGGACAAGGACGACGCAAAGAGTGATGTCCGCCAGCGGATGCGGGCGGCCCTCGCCGACTACGCGCGGTCTCTGGGGCAGGCGCCCAATAACTACTATGGCAACCAGCAGCAGGCCCCGGCGTTGTTCTCGCTGCCGTCGGACGAAGCTCTTCTCCTCGGCTGGAGCAGTGACCCGGCCCTGGCCGGTCCGGCTCCTGCTGTGGACGGCCACTCCGTTCGGGAGAACGACGTCACCCTGGTCGTCGTCCATCTGCCGGTCTCTCCGGCTTCTGCCGCCGTGCATTAACGCTCTATGGGGATCTTCACCGACAATCCGGTCTTGGGGCGCGAAGTGCGGGGCCGTCTGCGCCTCCGCCGCAAGGGGGCCGCGCCTGGCTCGATCCCCTGGCTCGGCTGGATTCTGGGCGTCGTTATCGCCTACTTCTACGCGCGTGGGCTGATCGGCGTCTGGCACGGCAAAGTGCAGGACGCGCAGGAGTTCTGGTCACTGCTCGTCTACGGTCTACTCGGCCTGATCGTCTTGCTTTCGCCCGCGCTCTCCGCCACGGCCATCACACAGGAGCGCGAACAGCAGACCTGGGACTCGCTGGCAACCACGAACCTCTCGGCCCGAGAAATATTGCTCGGCAAATGGATCGGGCGGCAGACTATTCCCTGGCTCCTGATCGCCCTCGCCGCGCCCTACCTGTTGGGCTGTGCCGTGCGGGGTGATATCCCTGCACTTTCCGTGCTGGCCGTGCTGTTCTTCCTGCTGGTGACGACCGGCTTTTATAGTATGTTGGGCCTGTTCTGTTCATTCCAGGCCAAGCGGACGGCGATGGCGACGGCGGCGGCGCTGACGCTGACGGCCCTGCTGTGCGTCGGCACGGTCGTCATCAACAGCGTCATAGACCTGTTCCTGATCCACAACGGGAATGGCAACACCATGGTCATGTGGCTGAACCCGTTCTACGCGTTGAGCGCTTTACTGAACTTGCTCAATCCAGGCGTGATTTTTGGTGGTGGCGAGCCTTACGATGGTGGACAGAACGGTGATATGGTTGGCGCCTATCTAATAATCACGCTATTGCTGACGCTGGCAGCTTTGGGTTTCATGGTCAGCCGCTACCGCCGGGCCGTCCGGGAACGGTCTTGACGTGACGAATGTGTTATTGGATAATCCTGTCTTCGGGCGAGAAGTGCGCTGGTGGCTGCGGCTGCGACGGCTCCGAAAAAACAAGGCTGTCTTCTGGCCGGTTGTCGGGAGCCTGGTCTGCATCGGCTGGTTCTACGTGGCGGCCCTTCTTGCATTCACCGGAACAACTGCGGATGCTCGGAGCCTCTGGTTCGGGTGCATGTTCGTACAGCTATGTTTGATAACGCTGTTGTCGCCGCTACTGGCGGCCTCCGCCGTATCGCAGGAGCGCGAGCGGCAGACGTGGGAGACGCTTCAAACAACGCCGCTCACCGGCCGGCAGATTCTAGGGGGTAAGTGGCTGGCGCGACAAGTTCCTGTAGTCATGCTACTGGTGTTGCTGCTCCCGCCAGTGTTGGGCTGCGCTTTCGTCGGCGACCTTGTGCCTTCTGCAATCCTGTACGTCATCCCATTGCTCCTGTTGACTTCCATTGCCCTCGGCATGATAGGGCTGACTTGTTCTTTTCTGCTCCGTCGGACCATGACCTCTGTCACCGTGGCGCTCCTCATCACGGCGACCCTCTGCCTCGGCCCCGTATTAATCACGAATGTGATCGGTGTGATGGGTTTTGACTTCCATAGTGGGGATCATCAATCTCTTCTCGCGGTCAGTCCGTTTTACGTGCTGTTCAAGTTGATGCGCTGGCTCCAGCCGACAGACAATCCTTATCACACCTACTGGTGGCAGGCTGAGTCTCCAGAAGGCATATCTGCCGTTCTGAGCCAATATGTGTTAGTGAGTGTGATTGTAATAACTCTCTGCTTTGTTTTCTTGACGAACCGCTATCGGAAGGCTCTGCTGTCTTAGAGACAAGGGAAATAAATGATCCGCATCAATCACCTGCATAAAGAGTACAAAGGCCTGACGGCCGTGAAAGACCTCTCCCTGCACCTCGAAGCCGGTGACATCTTTGGCTTCATCGGGCCGAACGGGGCGGGTAAGACGACGACGATCAAGATGCTAGCGACCCTGCTCAAGCCGACGTCCGGGTCGGCGCTGATTGACGGCATTGATGTCGTCGAGAACCCCGAAGCCGTGCGTGGCCGGATCGGCTACATGCCTGCTTTCTTCGGCATCTACGACGATATGCGCGTCTGGGAGTATCTGGACTTCTTCGCCGGTGCGTATCGGCTTCCCAGAGCGTCCCGCCCGCGCGTGATTGACGACGTCCTGAACTTGACCGATCTGATCGGCAAGAAGGACAACTACGTCGAGGAACTGTCTACGGGCATGAAGCAGCGTCTCTGTCTCGCGAAGACCCTGATCCACGACCCCAAGGTGCTGCTGCTGGATGAGCCGGCCTCCGGCCTGGACCCCCGCGCCCGGATCGAGATCAAGGAGCTGTTCAAAGAGCTGAAGGCGATGGGGAAGACCATTATCATCTCGTCGCACATCCTGCCCGAACTGGCCGATTTCTGCAACAAAGTTGGTATCATTGAACGGGGCGAGATGCTGATCTCGGGCGACGTCCAGGATATCATGGCACAGGTGACCGGCGGCAAGACGCTGGAGATCAAGGTGCTGGAAGATCAGGACCGTGCCCAGGGTTTGCTGTCCGACTCTCCCGGCGTCCGGGCCGTGCGGCCGGTCAACTCCCACCTGCACGTCGAGTTCACGGGAGACCCGGAGGCGCAAGCGGCACTTAACAAGATGCTCATTGACAACGGCCTGCGGGTACTGGCGTTCTCCGAGCAGGAGACGGACTTAGAGGACATCTTTATGAAGGTCACCAAAGGACTCGTGCAGTAGTGGCGATCAAGACTGGGATTTTAGGGCTGGCGCGGCGTGAAGGCACGTTCGCGGAGGTCGGGCTGCGCTCCTGGGAAGAAGCCGGATGTGGGGCGGTGGAACGTGCTCTGACGGAAGGGGGCGAAGGCCTGTACGTAGTGCATCGGCCGCTGGTGATCCGCAGCTCCCGTGCCGAGGCCGAGCGCATCCTGCGCGACTGGTGTGACGCGCCGCACGAGCCGTCCCGGTGCGACCTCATCCTGACCGTCGGGGGGATCGGGTATGCCCCGGAAGACGTTATGCCAGAGGCGACGGCCGCCCTGATCCAGAGGCCCGCCCCCGGCCTGGCCGAGTTTTTGCGGTGTGTCGCAGGCGGGGGTGTCTCGACCCAGATCGCACTCTCGCGTGGGGTCGCCGGGATGCGTGGGCGCACTCTGCTCGTCAACCTGCCTGGCACGGCCAAGGCGATGGCGGATCAGGAGGGCTTGAGCGCCGCCGTCATCTCTCTCCTGCCCATACTGGCTGATCTCGTGGCCGCAGCACAAGGGTAGACACCGGTTGACCGCGGCAATCCATACCAAGTATAATAGCCGCATGACGTCACATTCTTACGCCGTCTTTGGACAGACGCCGGTGAGCATTGCGCGGCCCGGTTCGGCGGACGAGGCGCGAGAAGTCGTGTGCGAATCGTTTGGGCAGGGCATAGTCCCATGGGGTGGGGGAACGCGGCAGGAACTGGGCTATGTGCCCCGACGCTACGACGTCGCGCTTTCCACGGAGCGCCTGGACCAAATTACGGACTACCAGCCGGCTGACCTAACCCTGACTGCCCAGGCGGGCGTCACGGTGGCGCACTTACAAGAAACGCTGGCCAAACAGGGACAGTTTCTGGCCCTGGACGTCGCCCGACCTGACCGTCAGACGGTAGGTGGCATCGTGGCCGCGCGGGCCAACAGCCTATGCCGGCTGGCCTACGGCAGCGTCCGCGACGCGCTGCTTGGCGTGTCGGTCGTCAATGGACGGGGCGAACTGGTTAAAGGCGGCGGCAAGGTCGTCAAGAACGTCGCCGGCTACGACTTGCCCAAGCTCTACTGCGGGTCGCTGGGGACGCTGGGCCTGATTGTGGAGGCGACGTTCAAGGTTGCCCCACTCCCGGAGTCGACGGCAACTGTTGGCCTGCCCCTTGACGCGAACCACAACGTCGAGGACGTCCTGGACCGCCTCCTGGCCTCGGGTCTGGCTCCAGCGTTCCTGTTCTTGCTCAGTCCCGAAGCCGCGCAGACCGTTGTACCCGAGGCCGAAGCCGCGCAATACATCATCGTGGGCTTTGACGGCAATGAGCAGGCCGTGGCCTGGCAGGTCGAGACTCTGGGTGCCCCGCCATGGGATACGGATAGGGCCAGGGCGGTCCGTGCCCGTCTGCGCGACTTTTCGCTGGACGACGCCCCGGTGACGGCCTCCTTCCATGTACTCTCGTCTCAGGTCGGCGCGTTCTCCCGGATGCTGGAATGGACGGCCCGTAAGGCGGGCTTCACTGCCCAGGTTGCCTCGGACGCCGCGCTGGGCCTGATGACCGCCCATTTTGCGCCCATGAACGAAGGCGCGGATTTGCTGGCCTTCTACGCCGACTTAAAAGATAAGGCCGACCGCTGTGGCGGCAGCTTCGTGTTGGAGCGGATGCCTGCCGAACTCCGCGCCCAGGGCGTGCCCGTCTGGTCGCCTCTGCTTCCTGACTTCACCCTGATGGCGCGGGTGAAAGAGGCCTTCGACCCTGGCCGTATGTGGAACCCGGGCCGGTTCGTCGGCAGACTATGAATCTAACCCAGCATGAGCAGGATCTGATGGCGTGTGTCCACTGTGGCCTCTGCCTGCCGGCCTGTCCCACCTACCTGGAGACGGGCAGCGAGGCCGACAGCCCGCGCGGCCGGATCGTCTTGATGCGGAAGATGCACGAGGGGACGCTTTCGCCGGGCGATGAGGACGTGACGCGGCATCTAGACCTGTGTCTCGGCTGCCGAGCCTGCGAGACGGCCTGCCCGTCCGCCGTCCCTTACGGCCGAATTCTGGAAACGGCCCGCGAGCGTATTCTGGACGAACGCGCCCGCCCACGCACGACCGACCTGTCCCGGCAAGCGCTTCTAGACACTCTGACGCTCCCGAAAAGGATGACGGTCGCCATGCGGATGGCCCAGGCCATGACCAGCGGCGCGGTCCCAGCCCCTGCCGTCCGCCTGCTCTCCGGGGACGCGAAGGCGAAAGGCCAAAGAACCAGCTTGCCCGAGACGATCTCGCCGCCGCTGCCGCCCGCCATTACCCCGGCCGTCGGACCGAAACGGTTCCGCGTTGGTGTCCTGACCGGCTGTGCCATGCGCGTCCTCTTCGGCGGTGTCAACGCCGACACCGTGCGTGTCCTGGCCGCGAACGGCTGTGAGGTCCTCGTGAATCGCCGCCAGGGCTGCTGCGGGGCGCTGCACGGCCACAACGGCTACGGGGACGAGGCCAAAGCTCTGGCGCGGGGCCTGATAGACGCCTTTGCTCCATCGGACGGCTTGGACGCCATCATCGTCAACTCAGCGGGCTGTGGTAGCATGATGAAAGAGTATGGGGTGCTTCTGGCCGATGACCCGGCCTACGCCCAACGCGCTGCCGCCTTTGCGGCCAAAGTCCGGGACGTGTCCGAGTGGCTGGACGAGATCGGCTGGGTCGCCCCGCTCCGGGCTGTGTCAGATGCGCCCGTGACCATGACCTACCACGATGCGTGTCACTTGGCGCACGGTCAGCAGGTCCGGGACGCGCCGCGTGCTCTCCTGGCCCGTCTGCCGAACGTCCGCTGGGTTCCACTGACGGAGAGCGAGGTCTGCTGCGGCTCGGCGGGCATCTACAACTTCACCGAGCCGGATATGGCTCGACGCTTGCAGACGCGTAAGCTGGAGAACGTCCTGGCAACTGGCGCGTCGGTCGTCGCCACGGGAAACCCCGGCTGCCTGGCCTGGATACAGGCTGGCCTGAAAGAGCGGGGGCTGCCGGACGTCCGTGTCGTGCATCCAGTCACGCTGCTGGCGGAAGCGCTGGAGTCTTGAACCTATGCTAACAAAACACATCGCTGAGTTACAGCAGGACCTTCAAGCGTTGGCCGTTCACGAAAATATGTTGAACGCGCTGTCCGACGCCGTCCTGCACGCCTTCAACAACGGCGGCAAACTGCTGACCTGCGGCAATGGCGGGTCGGCAGCGGAGGCCGCCCATCTCGCCGAAGAGTTCACGGGGCGTTTCTACCGGGAGCGGAAGTCCCTGCCGGGGCTTTGCCTCTCAATTGACGGCACGCTGCTGACGTGCATCGGGAACGACTACGGCTTTGATGAGGTGTTCGCGCGTCAGGTGACGTCGCTGGGGCAGCCCGGTGACGTGCTGATTGTGTTCACCAGCAGCGGCAACTCGGAGAATGTCGCCCGTGCTCTCAAGGCCGGGCGGGAACGCGGGCTGGTCACGGGCGCTTTCTTAGGCAAGACCGGCGGGCAATGTAGGGGCTTGGCGGACCATGAGATCATCGTGCAGAGCGTCAACCCCAGCGCCATGCGGATACAGGAGTGCCACCAGCTCCTGCTGCACACCCTGTGTGAGCGCGTCGAGGTGACGCTTTTAGGGATCGAATAGAAGATGGAAAGACCCATGACCTTCTCTGACAAATTGGACGCTAAGACGCCGACACTCTCCTACGAGTTCTCACCGCCGAAGAACCCGGCGGAATGGGCGAGGCTCTATTCCACGCTGGGCGAGATCACCCGGCAGGCCCCCGACTTTGTCTCCGTCACCTACGGCGCGGGCGGCGCGAACCGTCAGAAGACGGTGGACCTCGTCAGCCGCATTGAGCGTGAGCTAGACATCGAGTCTGTGCCGCACCTAACATGTGTCGGGCACTCGCGGGCGGAGATCCGGGATATCCTGACGACGCTTCAGGAGGCCGGCATCAAGCATGTGATGGCTCTGCGCGGCGATGCCCCCAAGAACGACCCACACTACTGCCCGCCCGCCGAAGGTTTCCACCACGCCAGCGACCTAATCCAGTTCGCGCTGGCCGAGTTCAATTTTCACATCGGCTGTGCGTTCTACCCGGAGAAGCACCCGGACGCGCCGCACCTGGACCAAGATATCCACTGGCTCAAGTTCAAGCAGGAGTGCGGAGCGGCGTTCGGCACCTCTCAGCTTTTCTTTGACAACGACTGCTTCTTTGCTTTCCGCGAGAAGGCGGTTCAAGCCGGTGTCACCATGCCGCTCATCGCGGGCGTCCTGCCCGTCACGTCGCTCAGTCAGATCCAGCGCATCGGTGAACTGAGTGGCCAGGACATCCCTCAAAAATTGCTGGACGTGCTGGGGGAAGGGGACGACAAACAGGTAATGGAGCGCGGCATTGATTACGCGACGGCTCAGTGCCGTGAACTGCTACAGCGCGGCGTCGCTGGCATCCACTTGTACACGTTTAACCGGGCGGCGTCTGCGGTCCGCATCAGCAAGACCCTACGTGCCGATGGGTATTTCCCCGTACACAAGAAGCCAAAGTAACCGGAGCCTCAATTTTGTCCAACGCCCCCATCACCTACGACGCCCAATCATTCATCATTGACGGCCGCCGTGTCTTCCTGACGTCCGGTGCCATCCACTACCCCCGCATCCCCCGCGAATTGTGGGCGGACCGCATCGCCAAAGCCAAGGCGGCGGGCCTGAACACGCTGCAGTTGTACTTCTTCTGGAATGTCCATGAGCCGAATGAGGGCGATTTCCAGTTCGAAGGCAGTGCCGACGTCGCCCACTTCCTGGACTTGATTGCCGATGCGGGCCTCTTCATCGTCGTCCGGCCCGGCCCCTATATTTGCGCCGAGTGGGACGGCGGCGGCTTCCCGTCCTGGCTTTATACCAAGGCCGGGCTGGAAACGCGGACGTTCAACCCTCTCTATCTCGCGGCTGTCGAGCGCTACTGGGATCGGTTGCTGCCGATTTTCGCCGAGCGGCAGATCACGCGCGGCGGCAAGATCATTCTGTGCCAGATCGAAAACGAGCTGAACCTGGGCGGGAACCAGGCCCGGCCTCAAGAGCTGTATATGGACGCCCTGATCGCCATTGCGCGGAAGAATGGCATTGATGTCCCGCTCATCACCTGCGAGGGACAGATACCGGGCGCCATCGAGTGTATTAATGGGCACAAGATCGCCGACCGCTTCGCAGATTATCGGCGGCGTCAACCGGACAAGCCGCTGCACTCCACCGAGTTCTGGCCGGGCTGGTACAACACCTGGAACCTGCCCTACGATACGGGGGCGACCTGGGGCGGCGGCAACTCCTACGAGCCGGCCTTTACGGAGCGCGAGACCTGGCGCATCCTGGCGATGGGTGGGGCGGGCTACGACTACTACATGTGGCACGGAGGGACGAACTTCGGCTACTCAACAATGTACGGCCAGACGACGTCCTACTACGATACGGCCCCGCTATCCGAGACTGGGGCGCTGCATGAGAAGTACGGCCGAACGCGGCGCGTGGCCCTGTTCGCCCAGACCTTCAGCGACATCCTGCTGAACGCGCCCGTTTACGACCCTGCCTTGCACTGTCAGACATTGGAAAACGGCGTCCTGCTGCACCGGCGCGAGACAGACGCGGGCAAGCTCTGGTTCCTGGAGAACAAGAGCGCGGAGCGGGCCGACGTGGACCTGTCGGCTCTCGCGGAGGGTCTGCCGCACCACGTTCACGTGCCGGCCAATACGGTCCGCCCCGTTTTGCTGGACTGGTCGGTGGGCGGCACGCCGATGGACTTCTATGCGCCCATCGTCACGCGCGTCTTGGAGACCGAAACGGAAACTATTGTTGTCGCCTACGATCCGGACAGTGACCCGAAGTTTGCCGCCACGCCCGGCGACCCCGTCCACGTTCGCCGCCACAAGACGCCGGAAGGCCGGACGCAGACGTTCCTGACCCTGACGCCGGGCCAGATGGACCGTACCTGGTTTGGGAACGACGGCACTCTGTACCTGGGTGCCTACTACTTACGGGATCAAGACGGCTTGGTTGCCGAGCTGCTGCCCGGCACAACGGACCTGTGGCAGTACCAAAGTGGCGCATGGAGCCTGATCCCGGTCCCATCCACCGATCTGCCCGCTGCGCCGACCTTGGAAAACTGGCAGAGCGCACCCGCCGATGAGGAAGCGCAGCCGGATGTGGATACGTCAGGCTGGGTGCCGATGTATCAGCCGATGAACCGTATCCAGCTTCTCGACAAGTCCGGCTATGCCTGGTATCGCACGACCATTATGAGCGGCGACGCGCGTGAGGCCTCGCTGACATTAACGGCCCTCGCCGACCGCGCCCTGCTGCTGGTCAACGGTGAACTCGTCGCCGTCAGCGAAGCTCCCGCTGAGGAGCGGATGGCCGACCCGAGCCTGACCGCCCGCATCTCGCTCCGGGCCGGGGCAAATACAATTGCCGTCCTGAGCGACGACATGGGACATCTCAAGGGGGCATGGCAGTTTAAGGGGCGTCGTCTGGAGGAGGACAAGAAGGGCCTGTTTGGGCCGATCCTGCTGGACTTCGCGAACGAGGTTACGGACTGGCGCTTCCGTCCCTTGCTGGACTGGGAGACTGTGCCGGCCGAGACCGCTTGGGGCGCATTGGAGACCGAGGCCCGCCCGCTGCGGCTCTTCCGCGCGACGTTCGCCCTTGCCGTCGACGAACTCGCCGTGCCGGACCGTGAGATCCACGCCCACTTAGAGGGCATGGGCAAGGGCGTTTTGTACGTCAACGGCATCAATTTAGGCCGCTACTGGGCCATCAACGGCCATACGCGCTACTACATACCCAAGTGCTGGCTGCGCGAGCATAACGAACTGGTGCTGTTTGAGGAGACGAGCGCCTCGCCGACCGGCGTCCGCCTAGCCTGGGACGCTTGGGCGATTGGGGCGACGGTGCCGGTCGGTTAAGCCCCTCTAATTCGCACCTTCTGGCCCGTGCGGGCGCTGGCGGCAACGGCGTCCAGCGCCCGCATGTTGTTGACGGCATCCTGCGCGGACAGCAGAAAGACGTCTTCCCCTTGAATCCGCCGCGAGAGGGCATCAATCTCAGCCACGTACATATTGCCCGTCGGAGATTCTCGCTTCTCGTCCTCGCCGCCGTGTGACAGGCAGAAGTCGCCTGCCTCCGACTGATCGCCCGCCGCTTGCCCGCCGAGCAGGAAGTGTGGTACCTGGACGGCGCCCTCGCTGCCGACGATCTCATAGGTCGCCCGGGGTGAGAGCGAGAACGAGCAGTCTATCAACGCGATGCCGCCGCCGTCAAACTCCATCAGCGCGGTCGTCGTCGTGTCCACCCCACTCTTCGAGTCGTACAAGGATTTCGCCGTCACGGCCGTCGGTTCCAGGGCAAAGGCCCGCCGCGCGATGTGGACGCAGTAGCAGCCGATGTCGAACAGCGCCCCTCCGCCCATGCCGGGGTCCCGCCGGTAGT
>JAYTRQ010000461.1:0-4466 GCA_043746125.1 Armatimonadota bacterium
GCACCACATTCCCATCCGCCAGTTCTTCCACGCGCTCTAACACCTGTTGCTCTTCATGCCAGACGAAGGGCGGTAGGCGACACCAGCCGTGGGCAGATAGCGTTTCGGAGAACGAAAAGTCGGGGGAGGTGGGAATATAAATCGCCATCGTTTGATTTGAGCGCCTTGCGGGGGGGAGTTGGCACAAATTGTGCAGAGGGAAAGCATGACTGTTACGATTCGCAGGATTTTCACTCACGGAGGAGACTCCCCAATGAAGACCATTCTATTCCTGGACCACACAGCTAAGATGGGCGGCGGCGAGATCGCCCTCCTGAACCTCGTGTCCGCCTTGGACCGCACCCGCTTCCATCCCGTTGTCGCCTTGGCTGCCGATGGGCCCCTGGCCGGCAGGCTCCGTGAGGCTGGCATCGAGACCCACGTGCTGCCCCTGGACAAGACCCTCCTGGACATGCGCAAGGACAGTCTGGGCGTCGGGTCGCTCCTGCATCTGGGGCAGATCGCCCGCCTGACCGCCTACACCCTACAAGTGGCGCGATGGGCACGGCGGCGGCGGGTGGACCTGATCCACACCAACTCCCTCAAGTCCGACGTCTATGGTGGTATCGCTGGAAGGCTGGCCGGCATCCCCGTCTTATGGCACGTCCGCGACCATGTCAATGTTAGTTACCTGCCGCCGGTGGCTGTGGCAGGGTTCCGCGCCCTCTCGCGCCTCCTGCCCCGGATCGTCGTCGCTAATTCCGAAAGTACACTGCGTCAATTGTGGCCGCATCACTACGCGGGTGGGGAAGTCGTGCACAGCGGCGTCGCCCGTGAGATCGTCCATGATGGCTACCCCATGGGACCAACGCACGGCGATGGTGTTCCTCCACCGCCGGTCTCAGAGAGGCCGACCGTTGCCTTGATCGGGCGGATCACGGAATGGAAAGGCCAGCACGTTCTCCTGCGGGCCGCGGCGCACGTCGCACGTGACTTCCCGGAAGCGCGGTTCTGGATTATTGGCGCCCCTCTGTTTGGCGAGTACGAGTACGAAACGTCGCTGCATGTGCTGGCTGAGGAGCTTGGAATGACGGAACAGGTAGAATTTCTTGGCTTCCGGGACGACATCCCCGCCCTAATGCCGCAGATTGACATCGTCGTTCATGCCAGCATCTTGGGCGAGCCATTCGGCCAGGTGGTCATCGAGGGTATGGCAGCGGGCAAGCCACTCGTTGCCACCGACGGCGGCGCCCTGCCCGAGATCGTGGTGCCGGGCGAGACCGGCCTGCTCGTGCCGATGGGCGACGACGCCGCGATGGCGGAGGCGCTGCGGACACTCCTGTCCGACCCCGTCCGGGCACGGGCGATGGGCAAGGCGGGCCGGGAGCGCGTTGCTCGCCTGTTCACGATCCGGCAGACGGCCCTCAAGGTGGAAGCCATTTATGAAAAGGTATTCGCACCGCCCGCACCGGGTAAAGTCGCACGCGTCGTTGTGTCTGTGGCTTAGGAGCAGGCCCAGCCGCCTACACTTCCAAACCGACTGCTCGCATCAGAGCGATAGCGTTGCTCTTCTCTACGACGCCGGGGCGCAGTTTGTAATCGAAGCGCATCTGTCCGTCTTCCATCTGGTCCTCGAAGTGGACGTTGACGGCGGCCAGTTCTGGGCCGTCGGCAAGAGCCGCCAGGGCCAGGTCGTGTGTCGTCACCAGGCCGATCCCCCCATCCGACAGCAGCGTTTTGACGACGGCTTCGGCCCCGATCCGGCGGTCGTGCGAGTTGGTGCCATGCAGAATCTCGTCCAGTAGGAACAGCAGCGGCGGGGTCTGACGACCGATCTCCACAATCTGCCGCAGGCGCATGATTTCGGCGTAGAACCGCGAGATGCCGCCCTGAAGGGAGTCATTGGTGCGGATGGACGCTCCCAAATGAAGCGGCGTCAGGCGTAGTGAATGGGCGCGGACTGGTGCGCCGGCCAGGGCCAGCACGGTGTTCACGCCGACCGAACGCATCAGCGTACTTTTTCCCGACATATTGGAGCCGCTGACGACGTACAGGCAGGACGGCCCGCCCAAACTGACGTCGTTTGGCAGGGAGCCGGTCAGCAGAGGGTGACCCAGCCCATTCGCCTGAAAGGCCGGCTCGCCGTCCAGGATTTCGGGGAACGGGTCTCCAGGGTGCTCATAGGCGTACCCGGCCAGGGCGTTCAGCGCCTCGAACTCACCGACTACCGCGATCCAGCGCCCGACGTGCCCACCGTTCTCGGTCCGCCACCTTTCAATGGCGAATGCACAGAGCGGCGTCCAAAGTAGTATGGTCAGGGGAAGGGCGAGGAGTGGGTTGCCCCGCAATGCCAGAAGGCCGGTCAGGCTTTGCAGGCGCTCGATGCGCCGCGCGGGTGACACGCCGTCGGCCCTCAGAGCGGCCTGAAGATCACGGAGTTTGGGTACCTCGCACATCTCGCGCTCCAGACGCGCCAGGGTCGCCGCCAGCAACCCCAAATCGCGGGCAGGCCGGTCTATCGTCAGCACGACTCGCCTGACTCGCGCCCCCACCCGCGCCTCGAACAGCCGCCCTAGCGCCAGCACCATTAGGAAAGGTACGTAACCGGCCCCGAATGCCGCTGCGATGAGTGTTCCGACGGTCAACACGACGAGGCCCACGGCTGAGGCTGGGAGGTGACGCTCCGGCAGAAGCGGCGGCTGTGCGCCCCACGCAGCTAGAGCGGCGGGTTCGGCCCGCGCCCGGACATCCTCGCCGAGCAGGGCCAGGTCTTCCCGAAGGTCCAGCTTGGGACGTAGTTCGGCCACGGCCTGCTGCCGGGCGCGGATCGTTTCCGCGTCCGACGGTGCTTTAAGCCAAGTCGCTAAAATTTCCTCGCCGCCCGCCGTGCGGGCCGTGCAGAGAAGTTCAAACAGCGAACCGCGCCCGAACACGTCCAAATCATCGGCGTAGGGATGGCTCGGCTCGGCGAACCGTTCCCCGGAAAGGCCCGTGCCCATCCACGTTCCTGCCAGCCGCCCCCGGCCCAGCGTGTAGAAGGCCAGCCGCCGTTTGGCCCGGTCCCGGTCAGCGACGACACGCTCATGCCTGATCATCACACCGACAAAGGCGATGACGGGCAGGAGCAGCAGCCAGGGCGAGAACCAGCGCCAGCCGAAAGCCGCCCACGCCATCAGACCGCCCGCCAGCACGACCCACAGGCGTAGATTGGACAGCCGGTCATCCTGCCGCGTCAGCGCGTCGGTCTCCGCCTGGTGCCGGGCGTGCCGCTCGGCGTACTCCTCGCCCGGCGTCAAGACGCCTCTCCAGTGTCAGGCGGGAACATGAATCTGGTGGTCCCCGCGACCAGAGGCGATGGGCCATTGCGATACGTTGCAAGCCTCGTTAGGCGCTCCTCCGTCCAGCCCGGCGCACGCCGCGCCGCGCTGACCAGGGCGGCCGTGTCTTCGGGACGTGTTCTGCCGACCAACAGGCCGGACGCAGTGGTCGTCGGAGCCTCGGAGCGCCGGACGCGCCCGGCGTGGGTGAGAAGTTCCCTCTCCTGAAGCAGTTGTGTCGGTGTCATAAGAGTTAGTACGCTCCTCCGTCTCTGGTTTCCTGCTTCCGGGGCGAGGCTGACCAGGGACGTTCAGTTTCCCCTCCGCCACAACACCTTTGATTCTTGAGTGGAAGTCATGGGGGTAGAGGAGGGGAATGGAGTTCGTTTTCGCAATTTTGTGTTCTCGCTGCGAGCGGGGCCCCTGAGTCTGGCTGGGCGGGAGTTCGTTTTGACAATTCTGCTTGACAGTTCTGCTTGGCGATTCTGCGGCCTGTTCTGGCTTCTGGTGCGCTCCCAATGCTTTGCATCTTGTTATTCATTGTACCCGATAACGGTAGACTTTCGGCTACTATTCCAGCTCTAGAGTAATGGTGGGCCTGTCCAGCCGTAGCGGGTGGTTCTCTTTCTTGCTGAAGCGGCCAACCGTAATCGCTCACAATCAGGCGTCACATCCTCTTTCTTGGCTTCGGAAGGATTTTTGCCCTCTGTCCGCGAAGAGATTAAGCATGAAGCGCAAAACCGTCGGCTTCCCTCAGGACACGCTGGCGGACCGGGTTGCCGAGCTGGAGTGCGAGCACCGGCAGCACGTCCCTCACGACCCGCCCTGGGCGTCGCGCCCGTGGGTTGTGACGTCCGAGGGGCGTCGGAGCAAACTGGGGGCTGAACTGGATTGCCGCGAGTGTGACCAGGGTGGGGGGCAGGGTGAAAAGACATGACCTACAACTGTGACCGGTGCGGGGCGGCCTTAGCGGGTGGGGCGACGGCCTGCGGGCGATGCGGGAAGCGGTTTGACGCGCCCGTGCCCCAAGAGGACGATCTGCTGCGGGGACGCACGGCCCAAGGTGGCCCGCGACCTGTCCCAGCGCCCGGCGCGTACTATGCCGCACCCCCGTCTCAGGCCGGAGTGAAGCCGGGACGCCTCTGGGCTGGGCTTGGCGGCGGCCTCGCT
>JAYTRQ010000462.1:0-4448 GCA_043746125.1 Armatimonadota bacterium
AAGCACCCCGGCCTTAAGGCCAGGGCCTTAACCCTGTCTATTTTCTAAAGCAAGCATACGCGATTAGAACGGCGAGCAGGGTGCAGGCCAAGTTGACGCCATCATTGCCCAGTGCGCGCCAGCCCCGGCCGGGGGGGCCGGGTAGAGGCCGCTCCGTCCAGACGTCCGGCCGGGCGGGGTCGCGCCACTGGGCCTGCACGTAGGCCCCTAGAAGGCTATCGCCTAAAGCCCCGCCCAGCCCGGCCAGCGTCACCACTCCCCGCCCCGCCCAATCTGGGGCGAAGGCGGAAATGAGAGCCGCGCCCACAAGGGCAGCCAGCGTCCCCGCAAGGCTGACCGCGCCGGACGTGCCAGGCGCAGCCGGCTTCCCCGTCCGCAGATCGTAAGGCCGTCCGCCCAGGGTGGATCCGATCTCGGTCGCCCAGGTGTCCGCGTTAGCAGCAGACAAGGCCGCCAGAAACAACCCATAAGCATGGGCCAGGACGATCTTCGGGAACACGAGCGGCAGTAGGACGCACGCGGCGGCCACGCCGCCATTCGCCAGCACCTGACCCGCATCGCGGCGAGCGCCCTTCTCGTAGTCCAGCCCCTCTTTGGCGGACCGGCGCCACTGGGACAGCCCGCTGGACGTCCCGAAGAAGACCAGCACAGGCAGCGCCCAGGTCAGGCCCCCCAGGCCGAAAACAATGGCCCCTACCCCGCACGCGGCGAGCGCCCCACTTTTCGAGAGGGCGCGGACGCGGAAAGCGGCGAACGAGACCGTCCCCGCCAGGAGAAGGTCGAATAGCAGTTGGGGGAAGGGGAACGCGGGGCTGTTCAACGCCGCGACACATACGGGTTGCCGCGGACGTAGTACCGCCAGGGCAAGTCCACGCCCCGCGTGATGCCGATGCGCGTAGTCGAGACTAACTCAAACGGCGCGAAGTCGTTCGGCAGCACTTGAAGCTCTCCATCGGAGTCGGTGATGTCCACGCCGTTGTGCGAAAGGTGGGTCAGGGCCAGCGCCTGCGACAGTTTGCCCGGCCCGTTCGTCAACTGCTTCGTCTCCAGAGCGCTACCCCGGTTTTCGCGCATCGCGTCAATCCCCTCTGTCGGCTCTAAAGCACGGATGAGCACGGCCTCCGCAGTGCCTTCGGGGGCGCACACGAAGTTGAGCATCATGTGGAGACCATAGGTGAAGTAGACGTAGGCATGGCCGGGCGGGCCGAACATGGCCGCATTGCGCGGCGTCCGTCCACGGTAAGCGTGGCAGGCCGGATCGTCGGTCAGGTAGGCCTCGGTTTCCACGATGATGCCCGACAGCGTCTCGCCCGTCGGGAGCCGCCGTTGGACGATCAGCCCGAGCAGCTTTTGAGCGGCCTGCCGCGTGTCTTGCAGGTAGAAGTCGCGCGTGAGCGGCGTCACCATGGCGCTTCGACCTCCGCTTCGACTGCGCCCGGCGCGGCATCAGGTGGAGCGACCTGTGCGACGTCCTCGGCCTTCAGCCGCTCATATAGCGCACAGGTGCCGGTCGCCAGGATCTCCTGCGTCTTCCCGACAATGGCATCCCCGAAGCCGACGATCTTACGCAGTCCACCCCGCGCGTTGATGTCGGCGGCCGGTTCCGACAGGCTTTCCAGCGTGCGTACGGCATTGCGGTAGGCGCGGACTTTGAACTGGTTCTCGCCCTGCCGTTCCAGGATGTTAGCGATCTGCTCGAAGACGTCGGCGATCTCGGAATTGGTGGGTGTCTGGTCCATACGGTTATTTACCCGGATTAACGGCGCGTTGAAGGCAGGAAACAGCGAGACCGCCCGAAATCGCGCCCAGTACGACTGCAACAAGGCATCCTATCAGCAGATACAACGGCTGATACCATTGTCCGCAGACTTCCAGCTTATCGCAGCGAATAGCCTTCTCAATAGCGGCGACGAGAAAGAACAGCAGGCCCGACCAGAAGGCTGCGGCCGGGGCGAGAAAGCCGCCCAGAACGCCAGCGATGAGTCGAGCAGCCTTCCAGGCTTTAGACGGGGCGGCCTCCAAAGGCTGTTCTTGGGGGAATGCCGGGCCAGAGGGAGGCGGCGGCCAGATTGGAGTTTCCATTCACCACCTCCTACCCCAAGTGCAGCAGCGAGTACGCCACTAAAAGCCCCGTAGCCGCAATGATCCAACGCCAGAGCTGCCAGCGGCCCCAGCCCCGTGCATCCAAGAAGAAGGCGCAGGACTGCAAGATCAGCAGGACCAGAACGGGCGTCACTGTTTGGACCAGAGCCAGTTGCGCTCGCGAGGAGCCACCGGAGAGCCGCTGGAAGGTGTTCAGGAGGCACCAGACGTCCAGACCGGCCAGGGCCAGTGGGAGCAGATGCAACGGCCAGGTGACGTCGGCGACCAGGGTCAGCACGAACGCGGACAGGAACAGGAGACCGGAGGCGGCGAAACCCGGCTGGAACAGGAAGCGTACGTCACCACCGCCGTGGAGCTGCGAGACCAGAGCGGCCCCTGCGGGCAGGGCCGCACTCAGCAGCAGGGGCAGATACCAGAAGGCAATGCTACCCCAGGAGAGCCGGGCGGCCAGGATACTGGCCGACACGGCGATCTCCTGACGCCCGCCGGACGTCTCTAACACGACAGTCTCGGCGTACGCGACCGGTGTGGACCAGACGCCCTCGGTCACGGCCGTCAGCGTCAGGGACTGGCGCTTGCGCGTGGAGAAGGCAGGTGGCTCAACGCGGACCCATCCCGGCGCGGCGGCAACTCGGCCCTCCAGGACTCCCCCACCCTCGTTCCGTAGGATCAGCTTGAAGCTGCGGCTCTGGCCCCGCCGCAGGACGCCGAAGTCTACCGAAGTCTCGCTCAGGGTCGCCTGCGCCCTGGCCAGCTCGGCGTGTTCACGGACGAGTTTACGCTGGTCCGGGTGTTCGACCAGAGCCTGCTCCAAGACCAGAGCCGCGCCCGCCGCATCCCCAGTAGCCCGCAGGGACCCAGCGAGTTCCTGGGCGTATTCAGGGCGGCTGGGGTCCAGGCGGACGGCCCGGCGCAATGACAGCAAGGCCTGAGCGAAGCGGCCCCCGCGGGCCGCCTTCTGGCCCTCGCCGAAGGCGCGGCGTGCTTCCACGGCCGTTTCCAGCCCGGCCCGATAGAGGAAATCGCGCAGCCGGTCGTCTTCGTCCCGGTCCGGCTCCCGCGCCACCTCGTCGGCGACGTCCGCCAGAGGCGTCTCGCCCACGGCCCGCAGCCAGCGGGCGAGGGCGCCACCGAGCAGGACGTCGCAGGCGGCCTCCCAGTGGTCGGGTGCGAGGGCGAGGAAGGCGTCAATATCATGCAGGCCGGGCGGGAAACCGGGGAGGGAAGATTCTATCTCGGCTTGCCTAAGGCTCGCCCCCCTAAGCACTGGCACCCCGGAGGGTTCCTCGGAGGGAAGGGCTTTCGAATAGGAGGAGAAGGCTTTAGGGGAAGTAAACGCCTCTGCCTCCTCCGGCGCTTCCTCCAAAAGCCCTTCCCTCCGAGGGAAGGGTGGTGAACTTGTGAACCGGGATAGGAGACCCAGCGCCCGCAAGTCCGCCGCCATGTCGCCCGCGTCCTTGTACCGTGCCACCTTGTCCCGCGCCAGCGCCCGGAAGACGACCGCCTCTAGAGCGGGCGGCGCATCGGGCCGGAACTCGGAGAGGGGCAGAAGGGGGTCATGTTCGACGGCCTGTTTCCAGGCGAATGGGTCCTTAGACTTCGTGACCTGGAACGGGCGGCGGCCGGCTAATGTCTCGTACAGGATGACGCCGACGGCCCAGATGTCGGACTGCCGGTCGGACCGCTCCTCGGGGTGGAAGTCTTCAGGCGCCATATAGGCGTACGTCCCCGCCCCGCCCGCGAACGAGTGCGTACCCAGGACCTCAGCCAGCCCGAAGTCCACCAGCTTGACCACACCCTCGCGGGTCAGCAAGACGTTCGCGGGCTTGACGTCCCGATGCACGGTGCGCTGGGAATGGGCGTAGGCCAGGCCGTCACAGATCTGGGCGACGACGTCCATAGCCTGAGAGATGGGGAGTTGGGGGGTCTGGCGCAGGACGTCCTGAAGGTTACGGCCCCGGACGTACTCCATGTCAATGACGACCTTGCCGCCGATCTCGTCCACCGAGTTGACCTGCACGATATTCGGGTGGCGCAGGCGGTCCAGCACGCGGGCCTCTTCGAGAAACCGGTGCCGCTCGTCGCCCTGGGCGGTGATCTCTTTGAGGGCGACCTGCTTGCCGAGCAGCGTGTCTTTGGCGAGGTAGACGATGCCGGACGCGCCGTGTCCCAGCACGTCCAGCCGCTCGTACTTGCCCAGCATTTCCAAAGGCACGGGTCGTCCTCCTAAAGAGGCCCGGCGGGGGCCGCACGGCGATGCCGGAAGCCCGTTCCGTAGTGCCGGTAGCCCGTCCTGTAATGGCGGGCATGCGTCGGCGCGGTCGGCGTCTCCGGGACATCGGACA
>JAYTRQ010000463.1:0-4445 GCA_043746125.1 Armatimonadota bacterium
CCTCGGTCTCATCGCCGGCGCTCCCGTGGCCGGCGGCCTGCACCTGATCAAGAGCGGTGCTCGCCTGGCGACCACCGTGGGCACCGCCGGGATGGCCGGTCCCGCCCACAGCGTCGCCGAAGACTTTCTTGCCACGGCTGGCACCCTGCTTGCCCTGATTGCACCCGTCCTCGCCCTGGTGCTGATCTTCGGCGTCCTCTTCGCTGGATGGCACTTCGTCTCTGAGGCGCGGAATAGACGCAGGCCCTCCGCGCCGCCCGTCAAGATCAAGCGGCGCGGAGGGTGAAACGCCAATTCGCTTCGGATGGAACACAGAAAGGAAACGACAGATGAACGGACACATTACGCTCGGCGGCCAGCCGCCGCAGCCGCTCACCGCGTCGCGCTACCTGATCGGCCGCGGCGACGGGTGCGACATCCTTCTGCCGGAAGCCGATGGGGCCGTCTCGCGCCGCCACGCGCTCATGGAGCGTGACGCGCAGGGCGGGTGGGGCGTCGTAGACCTGGGCAGTCAGAACGGCACCTTGGTTAATGGCCAGCGCCTCACCGACCGGCACGCTCTGCTGGACGGCGACCGTATTCAAGTGGGTCGGAACGTGATGACCTTGAGCCTCCCCCAATCCCAGCCCACCGTCGTGCTCGCCCCCCGCGCCCAGCCCACCGTTGCCGTTCCCACCGCGCCTTTGCCGGCAGCCATGATCACTCCCGTGCAGCCCTGGCCGCAGGCCTCGTTGACGGCCGCGTCGCCCATGCCCCACAGCCCCCTCCCGCTGCCGGTGGAAGCCCCCGCAAGCCTGCCGCTCTCCCTGGCCCTGCCGCCCGCCGTCCAGCGCGCTGCGGCACAGCCCGCCGAATGGGCCCAGGCGCGGCGCGCCGCCCAACCCGCCTTCGACTGCCTCGCCTCGCCCTGGCTACGCCTCGGTGCCACCATCCTGGGAGGATTCACCGAGTTGGCACTCCTCGCGGGCGCCGTCATCGGCCTGTGCAGCAGCCTACTCGGAGGCCTCCTGGCCGGCTTCGCCCCGCAGCTGGGCGGTCAGGCGGCCGGCGGCGGCTTGCTCGTGTTCGGGGTGATCTGTCTCATACTCTGGCTGGCCTATCTCCCCTGGTACTTCTCCTGCCTGGCAAAAGGGACCACCCCCGCCAAAAAGATGCTGGGCCTTATGGTCGTCACAGAAGACGGGACGCAGGCCGTCTTCGGAACCATGTTCGCCCGTGACGTTGCCCTCAAAGTGTGGCTTGGCATATTCGCTTACATCCTCGTGGCTGTTATCCCTTTCTTCGGCGGCTTTCTCAGTCTCGCCCTGATGGTCGGTCTCGCCATCATGATCCTCACAGATGTGAACCATCAGGCGTGGTACGACCGGCTGATGCATACCTATGTCGTCGAGACGAGCAAGGCCCAGATGGAGCAGGCCTGAGGCTGAAGACCGGAAACCGACCTACATGAACACGGAAAACACCATCGGCCCGTACCGAATTGACGGCCTCATCGGGCAGGGCGGCATGGCCGCCGTTTACCGGGCCTGGCACACCGGGCTGCACCGCCATGAGGCGCTCAAGCTGCTGCCCCCGCAGATGACGCTGGACCACTCGTTCGTGGAACGCTTTCTGACGGAGGCGCGGACGGCGGCAAGGCTGCACCACCCGCACATCGCCACCATCCACACCGTCAGTGAGGCGCAGGCCCCGCAGCCATATTTCACCATGGAATTGGTCGAAGGGGGCGACCTCGCCGACCTCCTGCAGCGGCGCGATCGCCTGTCGCTCCCGGAGGCGTTGCCGATCCTACGCCAAGTTGCTGCCGCACTGGACTACGCACACGCTCAGGGCGTCATCCATCGGGACGTCAAGCCTGCCAACGTTCTGCTTCAGGAGGACGGGCACCAGGGGTGGATCGTCAAGATCGTGGACTTCGGCATCGCCCGCGCCCATGAGGGGGGGGGCGCGCGGCTCACCAAGGCCGGCATGATCGTCGGGACTCCCGAATACATGGCCCCCGAACAGGGTGGCAGCGGAGAATCCGTCGGCCCCCCGAGCGACCAGTATTCCCTGGCCGCCGTCGCCTACGAAATGCTCTGCGGACAGCCGCCATTCCCCATGGGCGCGGACGGTACCGCCATGACCGTCATCCTGCGCCACCTCCGGGACGCGCCGCCACCCCCCCCCGGCCTGACCGGGGTCGCCGGTCAATCCCTCTTGCGCGCCCTCGCCAAGTCCCCGCTGGACCGCTTCGGCTCCTGCACCCAATTCGTGGAAGCGCTCACCAGTGGCAAGGCGGCCGCGGGAGGTCCTACCCCCCGCCCGGCGGCGCGGCTCGGGTCAAAGGGTGCGGGGCGCGGGGCAGGCATGGCCCTCTCTGCCGCCGCCGTCCTCGGACTTGCCCTCATCGTCGGGGGAATCGCCGAAAGCCGCCATCGGACGCCTCTCGAAACGACCGTCCCGCCGTCCCGTTCCACACAGCCGCCCACTATTCGCGATCCCGACATAGCGCGGGCACAACCCGATCCCGACATAGCGCGGGCGCAGGCCGAGGCAGCCAAATCCGGCAGCCACATTGACCACGTGGTGGATGAGCTAACGCGTATCCTCGCACGGGTCAAGAAAAACCAGATGACGGAGGGGGAGGTGCTCCAGGAGAAGACCAAACTCAAGCCGGAACTCGACGAAGCGCTCCAGGAGGCACAGTCCGCCATCACGCTCCGGCCGCAGACCAGTGACGCCTGGCTCAACAAGGGACGCGCCCTCTTCTATCTGGGACAGTATGAACAAGCCCGGCAGTGCGTGAAAGAGGCCCGGCAGCGCTTTGGGGATGAAGACCAGCTCATGCGGCTGGAAGACCGCATCGAGCGCTTCCTGGAAACGCCGACACACTGAGGAGGACACACCATGAAGACGAAATACAAGAAAACACTGTGGGGCGCGGCGGGGCTGATCCTGGCGGCTGGCGGCTGGCTCTTGCGGGCCGCCGACATAGACGCCACCCTGGACAGCATCGTCGGGCCGAGGAGCAGCATCGCCATGCGGCACGGAACCCACCTGCTCCTGCACGCGCACCACCTGTACGCACACCGTGAGGAAAACTTTCACGAGTTCTTCCACCGGATTCAGCACTACAACCACGACAAGATCATTCGCTTGGCCAAGAATGAGGCTAAACATGCGCCAGGGCGCACTCTCCCGCCCGCGGAATACCAGAATCTCACGCTGACGTTCGTGAATCCTCACGGCCAGCTGGTCCCTGGCCTGCCGATGGTCGCGACTGTACACCATGCCTCCGGCGCAGACGGTGTCCTGCGCGGCCTGATGACGAACGCACAGGGCCAGGTAACGCTGCCACGGGTCGGCAAATTGCCCGCCTCTGTGGATCTCGCCATCGCGCCGGCGGCGGGAACCCACGCCCAGCCCGACTGGCAGTTCTCGGATGTCCACGCCGCCAGCCTTCTGCTGCCGAAGGGGCAGGGGCAGCGAGTCGCCGAAGCCCTCCCGCCTCCTTTCCGGGTCGCCAGTCTCGTTCCCGTCTTTCCCAACTCTGCGTGGCGGGCCGTCCTCCGCGGAGCGACCAGCCGGTCCATCGTCTACCGCTACCAGGATCCCCATCCCATCGTGGTGGAACGCGGTGCCGTGGACCTCGACGTCACCGCCCCGGCCGGCAGTCAGGTCACTACGCCTGCCCTGCCCGACCAAGCCCTTCAGGTGCCGCCGTCCGGGCATATCACCTGCCACTTCCCCTCCGGCACGATGGATGACGGCCCCGTGCCGCTCCGGGTGGCAAGCACCCTGCCCGCCGGACAAAGAGAGGCCGTCATCGCATCCTTCCCAACGGACCCCTACGGCCAGAACACGGTCACGGCGCCTCCGCTCCAATTGGTGACTTTGTCCAGCGTACGTCTTGCGCAGGGCGTCGATGTTCTGGCCCGGCGTGCCGACATTGTCCGGACACTGGGCACCCCCATGGGCAGAAATGACCTGGATCTGCGTGACGGCAGCCGGCTGTGGATCTACCCCCAGCAGGGGCTCGGCATCCAGATGCGTCCTCTCCCCGGCGACAATGGCGGCTTGGCGGCCGTCGCTGATCGCATCCGCGTTTTCCAGCCCCAGGGCGGTGACGTGGCTGGGCTGCGCGCCGGCCAGGATGCGGGAACCTGGGAGCAGGCCCTGGGGCTACCCGAGAAAGAAAGTAATTCCGGGATCGCAGGCATGGACGCTCAGGGCTTGCCCGGCATCGTGGACTCCTACCTGGACGGAGGCCTGCGCGTCTGCCACCGGAACGGCAAGGTGTTGTGGTGGGAGGTCGCCCGCGCCACCCGGCTGCTCGTCGCCGGCACCACCGCCTTCGCCCCGCGTAGCCCCGCCCGCCTCTTCATCCGCAGCTTCCGAGGACAGCCCCACAGCAGCCTGCCCGACACCGCCGCCTTGCGCCAGTACCTGGAACAGGTTCACTC
>JAYTRQ010000464.1:0-4438 GCA_043746125.1 Armatimonadota bacterium
TCGTCCCCGGATATTGGCGGTGGGGCGGGCGGCGCGGACTTCTGCTCCTCCAACAGCGCCGCGCGGTGCGACTGGACCGTGCCGAAGGCCTGGGCGCGGCCCAAACTCCAGGCCCGCCAGTCGGCGGGGCCGGACCAGGCGCGAAGCAGGGATTGGGCGATAGTCCCCTGCGCGGGGGCGGGCAGCGAGGGCAGGGCGGACAGCAGTGCGGGTGCGGCGTCGGCGCTCAACCCTGCGGCGTAGTCGGCATCAAAGGCATGGCCCACGCGGGCGTGAGCGAGGTTTGATCGGACCATGGTGGCGTCGGGGTTGAGGACGTGCAGGGCGAGGAGGGCGCAGAGGCCGGCCACAGCCGCGCCGAAGGCGAATCGGTCGCGACGGCCGCGCAGGACGGTCGCGGCGAACCAGGCGAAGACGACGGCGAGCCAGAGCATGAAGGCCGTCGTGTAGAGTCGGAGTTCGGTCAGGCCGTATTCGGCCTGGTAGAGACGCATTCGGGTCAGGGCGGACACCATGATGACGAACAGCAGGGCGACTTGGACCGCTGCCTGCGCGGAGAACAAGCGGTGGGCACGGGCGTCGTCCGGTCTCTGAAGCCAGTGTAGGCCGAGCAGGAAGGGCAGCACCAAAGCGGCCACCCAGACCAGCTCGAAGAAGCCCGACCGGGCATACTGGGCGTAGGTCAGCCTGGCCGTCGCCTGGATCGTGCCGCCGCTCCCGAAGGCGTCCCGGAACTGGACGACGACGAACGACAGGAACAGTAGGTTGAGCAGGCCCAAGATCGTCCCTGTTTCGACCGCGCCCAGCGACGGCAGGGAGGCCCGCCGTTCGGCCGGCAGGGCAGGCGCACTGCCCAGGAGCAAGGCCCGGCCGAATCCCGCCACAAGGCAGGCGAGCAGGCCGGTCAGAGCGGCGTGGTCCAGCAGCGCTCCAGTGTCGAAGTGCAAAGCGCGGCTGATGAGGCGCTGGTACACGGCGTCGGCAGCCGAGAGCAGCGCCCCGAACAGCAGCAGGAGGGGCAGGACGAGGATCAGGCCGCGCCCGATGGCCAGGACACGCGGCAGCCAGCCGGTGCGGGGCACTTCTTTCCATATGATGTCCCCGAACACCAGGACCAGCACCCCGAAGCAGGACTGGATCGCGGCGTAGAAGAAGTCCAGGACGTAGTCCAAAACCCCCGCGAGACGCACCTGCCCAGCCCGTGTCCGCGCCGCGCCGACGGAGAGGCACAGGAGCAGGCCAGCCGTGTCCAGCGCCTTCAGTGTCGTTGAGTCCCGCCAGGCGAGGCCTGCCGCGAGGCAGACGGCCGGGACCACAAGCCAGGCCCCCTCCCCCAATGTCTCAACCCGCAGATGGCGGGCGAGAAGCGCCATCCCCGCCAGACCCACGAGGGTACAGAGCAGGACGTTGAGGCCGGGTGTCGCCCGGAGCAGTTGATCGCCAAGCAGGCCAAGGGCCAGAGCGAAAGGCAGGAGCGTCAGGCCCGTCCGTGTTTTGGTGTTCATAGTTTTAATATACCACAAAGAACTTTGCAATGCAAAGTATTGGCATTGGCGGCGTTTCGTGATACAATAACATTAGGATGAGTATCACAGAACCAAGAACCGAAGAGAGCTTAGAAGAGAGGCTGGTCAGTCCCCTGGAAGAGCGGGCGCATCGCCGCACCGACGAGCAGGAGAATGAAGTCCGGCGGCGGCGCATCAACCGCTTGGAGCGGCGCTGGTGGGGGCGCAAGGCGATTAACCTGTTTATCGTCTGGCACCTGTTCGCGTTGTCCATCTGGCTTCTGCCGTTCAACAGCGCCATCGTGCCGTTCTTCGCCCCCTTTGTCCGCCCCTACGTAGTCAGCACGGGATTCGCGCAATCGTGGAGCATGTTCTCGCCTGATCCGGACAAGCTGGACGTCTACCTGGAAGCCCAGATCCGCTATGCCGACGGGGAGACGCGGGCATGGTTCTTCCCGCGCATGGTCGGCATGGGTTACACCAAGAAGTACGAACAGGAGCGCTGGCGCAAGCTGATCGAAGTGTCCACGCACGGCGGGAACCAGATGCTCTGGCCCGCCTTGGCCCGTTACGCCGCCCGCGTCAACGACTACGACACGCAGAACCCGCCGACGAGCGTTGAACTGGTCCAGCACTCGCGCACGGTCCCACCGCCCGGCCAGCCCATCCCGCCTTACGCCGTCACGCCTCTGCAAACGAACAGCGGGCCATCCATCACGGTCATCCGGCCGGAGGACTTGAAGTGAGCGGGCTGCAGCGCGACTGGAATGAGTTCTGGTTCCGACCGTCTTCCGCCGTCCCGCTGGGCCTGTTCCGCATGGTCTTTGGGGCGCTCGTCCTATCGTACGGGTTGCTGCTGTTCCCCCTGCGCTTCGTGTGGTTCGGGAGCCGGGGCGTGCTGTCCGTGGCGGACGCCGACACCTATAACGTCATGCCGCCGTCCACGTACGTCCTCGCCGGAAGATCATTCGGTCCCATTCATTGGAACGTCCTGTCGCAGCCCGCCGCGGACCACTGGCTGACCCCGTTCTTCCTTGTCTTCCTACTGGCTGCTCTGGGCCTGACGCTGGGCTTCTGGACTCGCACGAGTTCGGTTCTCGTCTACCTATGCCTGCTGGCCCTGCACAACCGGGACGCGCCTATCCACAATAGCGGCGATACGGTGATGCTGGTCATGTCCATCTACCTCATCCTGTCCCCCGCCGGTGCGGCCTGTTCGCTGGACCGCCTGGGGCGCATCTTCCGAGGACTGGAAGACGACCAGCCGCCCCTGATCGCTCCATGGACGCAGCGCCTGATGCAGCTTCAAATCGCCACAGTCTACCTCTGCGCCAGTCTGAGCAAGGTGACCGGCCCGCTGTGGATGGACGGCACGGCCACCTACTACCCGATGCACCTGCCCGAATCACTCCGCTTCCCTACGCCGGGCCGGGACAACGTGTTTGTCATCAACCTCGTCACCTGGGGGACGATTGCCATCGAGATGGCGATGGCGACGTTCATCTGGGTGCCTCGCCTTCGCTTGTATGTGCTGGCCCTGGGCGTCGCCCTGCACCTGGGCATCGAGTACAGCATGAACATCCCGCTGTTCTCGGCCCTGATGATCGCGTCGTATATCGTGTTCCTGACCGGCGACGACGTCCGAAACTTCCTGGCCTGGTCCGGCAACGTCGTCCGGCTCACGCCCCTGCGCGTGGTCTTCGACGGCGAGTGCGACTTCTGCAAGTCGTCCCTGCTGATTGTGCGCTTTCTGGACATCTACCGGCAGATGACGTTCGTTGACTCCCATAACCCGGAAGCGCTGGCCTGGACCGGCGTCCGCTTTGAGGACGCCGAGGAGGCCGCCTACGCCGTCCGCCCGGACGGCACACAGTTCGCGGGCTTCGACGCCTTCCGCCAGATCGCCTGGCAGCTCCCGGCCACGGTGTTGATCGCGCCCCTTCTCTACATCCCCGGCGTGCCGCAGGTGGGCCGCCGGGTCTACACCTGGGTCAAGGACAACCGCTCACGCCTGCCAGTCGCCCCACGTTACAAGGTCAAGGTGGCTGAGGATCGGGAAGTTCTTCCCATCTGAGGAGACATCATGCAAGAGCCACCAAAACGACGACGCACTTCGCGCGGCGCTTGCAGCCTCTGCAGCGCCGAAATGGGCAAGGCACAAATGGTGCGCCACCTGGAAAAGCACCGGGTGGAGCAGGCGGATGCCCCCAGCCCGTGCGCGACCCGATGGCACGTTATTGTGGAGGGCGCTTACGCGCCCGAATACTGGCTGCACCTGGACGTCCGCGCCGACGCCACTCTGAAGAAGCTGGACAGCTTCTTGCGGACTATTTGGCTGGAATGCTGCGGTCACATGAGCCAGTTCACCGTCGGTCCTTACGGCGGCCAGCCGCTCGGCATGGCGCGGAAGATCGGCCCGACGTTCACGACCGGCCTATCCTTCCACCATGAGTACGACTTCGGCAGCACGACGGAGTTAAATATCCGTGTTCTGTCCGAGCATAAAGGGGATCTGTCCAAAGAGGCCGTCCAACTGCTGGCCCGCAACGCCCCGCCCGTGATTGCCTGCGAGAAATGCGGCCAGCCCGCCATCTGGCTCGGAGGCGACTGGGAGGGCGAATACCGCGAACTCTGCGCGGCCTGCTGCGACGAAGAGATGCAGCAACAGTTGCTCCCCGTCGTTAACTCCCCCCGCGCCGGCGTCTGCGGATACGAGGGTTAATGGAACAATACTTGGAACAACAAAGAGACTGGCAGTTTTTCGGCTTGACTGAGGCTGGGGCAGTCGGGAGGGCTGTGGATGGCCCCGAAGGTCTTGCCCTCGTCATAGAACACCCCACGTATGCCGAGGGGAGCCGCTGGGATCAGGCCCGAACCGACCTGCCGCCGGGCCTTCTGCTGACGCTCCGGGGAGTGGCACAGACTCAAGGGCA